>NZ_JBHWHH010000147.1:0-17874 GCF_042732555.1 Nocardia sp. NPDC059764 | reverse complement strand
GGGTAGCCACTACCCGGCGCGCCGTCGTATATCCGCAGGTGGGGGCCCGGGAAGGGCTGCGCCGCCATTGCTTTCGATCTTCGGGGGACCCACCATGGACTCGAGGCGGGTGTGTGACACACGTCTCCGAACCTGACGTGCGACTTGCCGATTCGGGTCGCCGATTGCGAAGGTTTGCGGGATATGTTGCGCACAAATCCATTACGCCTGTCGGATCGCCTGTCCCCGGCCCAGCGCCGCCTGCTGCAAGCGGTCGTATCGCTCTTGATCGTGGTCGCACTTGCCGTCGCGATCACCGTCCTCGAAAAACGCGGCGGCACAGACAAACCGGAATCGAGTGGCCCGCCGATTCCCGATCGCGGCGCGCAACCGGCCGGATCGGCCAAGGAGATCAACGCGCTGCTGGGCAAACTCGAGGTGGCCGACGAACTGCCGATGACCGGCTATTCGCGCGAGCGCTTCCCGCACTGGGACAGCGAGAAGCCCGAGCACGGATTCGGTGACAGCTTCGCGCAATACAGCCGCTGCACCACCCGCGAGGTGGTGCTGCTGCGCGACGGGACCGGACCGGTGAAGCTGGATCCGAGCAGCTGCAAGCTGAGTCTCGGCGCCGATGCGGGCTGGCGCGATCAGTACGGGGTCATGGACAAGAAGACCAATGTCCTCAAGCCCTACAAGTGGACCACCGATTCGTCGGGCCTGGACATCGACCACATCGTGGCGCTGGCGGAGGCGTGGCGGTCGGGCGCGGCGAAACTCGACGACGACACCCGCCGCCATATCGCCAATGACGCGCTGAACCTGGTGATTTCCGATCCCACCGCCAACCGTTCCAAGGGCGACCAGGACCCGTCGAGTTACCTGCCGCCCGGAAACTTCCGGTGCGCCTATATCGGGCACTACATCCAGGTGAAACTAAAGTACGGATTGAACGTCGACACCAAGGAACAGTCCGCATTGCAGACAGCGGTGAAGGACTGCATCAGCAAGGGAGAGTTCACATAGTCGCCATTGTCGAAATCCAGAGCGAGGCTGCCGTCATGACCCGGGAAGAGGGAACGGTCTCCGGGGATCTCGATGTGACGCTGGACTACTCGGGCCACGGGCTCGTGCGCTATCGCGGTACCGCCACCTGGTACACCATCGGAAATCTGGAGGACGAGGAGCCGCGCAGCTGGACCAGCGTGCAGGACCTGGCCACCGCTATCGAGCACGAGAGCGGTGGCCGCGACGCCGCCGGCAATGTGACGCCGTTCGAGGCGTGAACGCTAGTCGCGCACGGCTTTCAGTGCCTCGGCCCGCGTCTTGACGGCCTCGGTCATGCCGGTGAAGCCCTTGCGCAGCGCGCCGCCGAGCAGGCCGCCGACCACCACCGACAGCGGGCCGTTGAGCTGGAAGTGCGAGTCATAGCGGGTGCGGCCGTCACCCAGATCGGTGATCAGGTGCGAGCGTTCGCTGCTGAGCACACCGAGCGGCGCGGGCTTCATGTTATAGCTGAACTCGCGTCCCGGGGTGCAGGAGCGGATGAACTCGCGCTGCTGCTTGGGCGGGCCGACCAGCTGCACCCGCATATCGATGGGGGAGCCGGGTTCCAGGGTGGTCTTGCACTCCAGGACGAAGGGATTCCATTCCCCGTACGCGTCCACATCGGTGAGCACCTGCCAGACCAGCTCGGCGGGTGCGTCGATCTCCACGCTTTTGTCGATGACGAAGGCCATGGGGGAACAATACTGACACCAGTTCTAGACGGTGTGGTGGGTCTCACTCCCAGCCCCCGTACCGTCGACTCATGACCCTCGCCGAGCGCTACCCACTCCTGCACGCCCCCGCTCGCTGGGAGTGGGGCGGGCTCGACGTCCAGTTCTCGACCGAGCTGCCACCCGACGACCTCGTCACCAACATCCACGTCGTCTGCTTCGTCGGTGAGCGCGTCGTCCTGTGCCGCGACGACCGCGATGTCTGGATCCTGCCCGGCGGCACCCGCGAGGCCGGAGAATCCATCGAGTCCTGCGTCATCCGGGAACTCGCGGAGGAGGCGGGCGCCGAACTGACCGGTCCCATCCGGCAATTCGGTGCGCACTACGCGACGACGGACCGTACCGAGCCGTATCGCCCCTGGCAGCCCCATCCGCACAAGGCCTGGCTGTGGTGCACCGCCGAGGTGCGACTGACGGGCGCACCGACCAATCCCGAGGACGCCGAACAGATCCGGGAGGTCGGACTGTTCACTCTCGCGGAAGCTCTGCGCCGAGCTCGCACGGACGGCCACTATCTCCCCGAACTCCTGAAGCTGGCAGTGGAGCTCGCGCATCCGAATGCCTGAACGGTCCCACAGCGAATACCCTTGCTGGGAAGAAGTTCGGCGCCGGTGTCGATTTCGCCTGTGGCTTTTCGTGTAGGAGGTGAACGGTCGCGGAAGAGCGGTCCGCCTGAGCGAAGGAGCATCTCATGCGCAAGATCAACGCCACGTTGTCCATCACTCTCGACGGAGTCATCCAGGGCCCGGGCCGTCCGGACGAGGACACCCGCGGTGGCTTCACCCACGGGGGCTGGGGCGGCAAGTACAACGACGAGGTCATGGCCGCGGAGATGGGCAGGGGTATGGCAGAGCCCACGGACATGCTGTTCGGACGCCGGACCTGGACGGACTTCATCACCGCCTGGGCCACCCGCACCGACGACAACCCGTTCACCACACACATGAACGCGGTCACCAAATATGTCTGTTCCAGGACTCTGGAGAACACGGACGCCTGGCGGAACTCGATCCTGTTGTCGGGCGATGCCGCCGAGACAGTGGCCAAGCTCCTGACCGAGGATGGCAGGGACCTGACGATCATCGGCAGCACCTCGCTGGTTCGCGACCTGCACGCCGCCGGCCTGGTCGACAGCTACACGCTGCTGATCCATCCGCTCACCCTCGGCACCGGCATGCGACTGTTCGAGGGCAGCGCCCCGCTCACCGAATTCGAGCTCACCAGCAGCGTCACCACCACCAAGGGCGTTGTCATCGCCCACTACACCCGTCTGTGAGGTCGGAATCCATGCAGAAGTACCTGCTGTCGATCTACCAGCCCGAGGGCGAGCCGGATCCCGCGGCCATGGTCCGAATCGTGGCCGATCTGCACCGGTTCAACGAGGAACTGCGTGAGAGCGGCTCATGGGTGTTCACCGGCGGCCTGCACGCGCCCGGCACGGCAACCGTCGTGCGTCCCGACGGCATGCTCACCGATGGTCCCTATGTCGAGGGCAAGGAACACATCGGCGGGATCTGGGTGATCACCGCACCCGATCTGGACGCCGCGCTGGAGTGGGGCCGCAAGGCTGCCGCCGCGACCACGCTGCCGATCGAAGTCCGCCCGTTTCAGGATGTCGAACCGTATTGAGTCCGACACCGGAGGAGATCGCGGCCGTGTTCCGCGCCGAATACGGCAGAGCCGTCGCCGTACTCGTGCGCGGGCTCGGCGATATCAGCACGGCCGAGGACGCCGTCGCCCACGCGTTCGCCACCGCGCTGCGACGCTGGCCGGTCGAGGGCATGCCGCCCAGCCCGGCCGGTTGGATCATCACCACCGCCCGCAACCGGGCCGTCGACGAACTGCGCCGCGAATCGGTCCGTGCGCACAAACACGCCGAGGCACAGCGACTCCACGGCCCGGACGAACCCGCCGAGGAGGGTCCGGTGCGCGACGACCGTCTGCGGCTGATATTCACCTGCTGCCACCCGGCCCTGGCTCTCCCCGTGCGGGTGGCGCTCACCTTGCGGCTTCTCGGCGGGCTCACAACGACCGAGATCGCCCACGCCTTCCTCGTGCCCGAACCGACGATGGCGCAGCGCCTCGTCCGAGCCAAGGCCAAGATCCGTGACGCCAAGATCCCCTACCGGGTGCCCCGCGACGCCGATCTGCCCGACCGCCTCGGCGCGGTACTCGCGGTGCTCTACCTGATCTTCAACGAAGGCTACGTCGCCACCTCCGGCGCCGAACTCGCTCGCGCCGAACTCTGCGCCGAGGCGATCCGTCTGGCCCGGCTGCTGGTCGAGCTCATGCCCGACGAGGCCGAGGCCGCGGGACTGCTCGCGCTGATGCTGTTGACCGAGGCTCGCCGCGACGCCCGCACCGACCCCGCGGGCACTCTGGTCCCGCTGGCCGAGCAGGACCGCTCCCGCTGGAACGCCGATCTGGTCACCGAGGGTCGCGCGATCACCCGCGCCTGCTTGCGCCGTAATCAGCCGGGCCGCTACCAGATTCTGGCCGCGATCAACGCCGTGCACACCGACCCCGTCACCGACTGGACGCAGATCCTCGCGCTCTACGACCAACTCGTGCACTTCGACAACGGCCCGGTGGTCGCACTCCACCGTGCTGTCGCGGTCGCCGAGGTCCAGGGCCCGGCAGCGGCTTTGCCCGTGGTGGATGATCTGAATCTTGGGAACTACTACCTGTTTCACGCGATCCGCGGTGACCTGCTCGCCCGCCTCGCCCGCACCACAGAAGCCGGTCAGGCCTTCGGTACCGCGGCGCAGCTCACCGAGAACCAGTCGGAGCGCACCTTTTTGCTCGCTCGGCGTGACCAACTCGGTCGAACGGACCGCTCCCGCAACGACTGACAGACGACTTCTCAGCGTCCGGCATCAGTCGGCTGCGCCACTACCCCGGCTACGAGGAGCGCGACAGCGCGTTCGACGCGGTCGGTGTCACCGGTGATCCACCAATCCATGATCAGGCCGCGGACACCCGAAACGAGCAGCGTCGCCGAGGCTTCGGGGTCGGGCAGGCTCGGGTCGATGCGGTGCAGGGACTCTGCCATCGGGGTGACCAGCGCGGTGATCGCGTCGGTCGCGTAGGGCCGGAAGGGGCTGCCGGGAACCGTTGCGGCGCCGAGGACTTGGAGCAGGGCGCGCAGGCTGACCGCGCTGTCTCCGGCGGTGTTCAGGTCGAAAGAGCTGGTCAGACGGGTGGCCAGGGTGGCGGTGTCGTCGATGCCGGAGAACATCGCGCCGATGTCGGGACGGTGGGATTCCAAGGCGGCGACCAGCATCGCCTCCTTGGTGCCGAAGTAGTGGATGAGCATGCGGGAGCTGGTGCCCAGATATTCGGCCAGGGGGCGCAGCGAGAGTTCGGTGAGGCCGTGGTCGGCGATGTAGGCGATGACGCCTTCGAGGAGCTGGGCGCGGCGGGCGTGGTCGAGTGGGCGGGGCACCGGTTGACTGTAGCGGGTGCTACAGGTATTCATGTCTCCATGAGTGTAGCGATTGGTACAGAAACTCGACGGGGCGTGGTGGTCACGGCGATGGCGGCGACCACCTGCCTGGGGGCCGACCTCGACGCCACCTGGTCGCGGCTGCTGGCGGGGGACAGTGGAATCGGCACGCTCACCGACGATTTCGTCACCGCGAATCAGCTGCCGGTGCGGATCGGCGGACGGCTGGTGACACAGCCGGGGGAGCGGCTGACCCGGATCGAACAGCGGCGGATGTCGTTCGTGCAGCAGCTGGCGCTGGTGCTGGGACGGCAGGTGTGGCAGGACGCGGAAACGCCGGAGGTCGAGGCGGAACGACTGGCGGTCGCCGTGGGCACCGGACTCGGCGGCGGGGAGGCGCTCATCAATGCGGTGGATCTGATGAAGACCGGGGGCTATCGGAAGGTGCCGCCCATGACGGTGCCGATGGTCATGCCGAACGGACCGGCCGCCACGGTCGGCCTCGAGATCGGCGCGAAAGGAGGTGTGTACGCGCCGGTTTCGGCCTGCGCGTCGGGCGCGGAGGCCATCGCCCACGCGTGGCGGTTGATCGCCACCGGTGAGGCGGACGTGGCGGTCGCGGGCGGCGTGGAGGGCCATATCGACGCGGTCCCGATCGCCAGTTTCGCCATGATGCGGGCCATGAGCACTCGCAATGACGAACCCGAGCGCGCCTCACGGCCTTTCGACCGGGACCGGGACGGCTTCGTCTTCGGCGAGGCGGGGGCGCTGCTGGTGCTGGAGTCCGCCGAGCACGCGCGGGCGCGGCGTGCGCGGGTGCTCGGCCGGGTACTGGGCGCGGGCATCACCTCGGACGGCTATCACATCACCGGCACCTCGCCCGACGGCGACGGCGCGGCCCGCGCCATGCGCAAGGCGCTCGCGACGGCGGGGCTGACGGGTGCGGATGTCGATCACGTCAACGCGCACGCCACCGGCACTCCGGTCGGTGACGCCTCGGAGGCGAAGGCCGTCATGGCGGTGTCGCCGCACGCGTCGGTGTACGCGCCCAAATCGGCGCTGGGACATTCGATCGGAGCGGTCGGTGCGCTGGAGGCGATCCTCACGCTGCGCACCCTGGCCGAGCAGATCGTGCCGCCCACACTGAATTTCGAGAATCCGGACCCGGGGATCGAGCTCGACATGGTCGCCGACAAGCCGCGCGAGCAACAACTGCGGTACGCCCTGAGCAATTCGTTCGGTTTCGGCGGCCACAACGTCACGCTGGCCCTCGCGCCCGCCTGAGTGGAAATTCGCTCGGCGCAATGCGATTCAGGCAGGTCATGGCAGTTTGTCGGTCTGGACGCGCGGGTCCAGCTTGCGCAGGGTGTCGGGCCGGTCGGTCAGGCACGGCCAATCCCGGCTCACCGCTTCGAGAGTGGCGTGCCCGGCGGGGATGAGGGCGTCGGCGTCGGGCCGATCGGCCAGGGTGTCGCCCAGCTGATCGCTGGCGGGACGGTCCAGCGGCTGGATGACGGTATTGGGCAGGTCCAGCAGCACCGTGAGGATGTCCCAGCGGCCGGGCGGGATCAGGGCGCGGGCGGCGGCCAGCGCGGTGGCCGGGACGATGATGGTGTGCCCGGCGTCCGCGGTGGCCCACACCACCGATTGCACGTAGGCCACGCGGTGGGCCCAGGCGGTCAGCGCGGCGGTGTCGAAGACGACGCCGCCCAGGGTCGGGGCGGCGGGGCTCATGCCGCGCCGGCGTGATCGCCGGGGGCCTCCTCGTCATCGGATAAAGGTGGTAACCCCTGCACCGCCCGGGCGCGATTGATCAGATCCAGCGGCGGGCGGCCGCCGAGCGCGTTCTCCAGGCGGGCCAGTGAGTCGGCGCGGTCGACGCGCGCCTTCACGGACTCGGCGACGAACGCGGAGATCGAGGCGATGCGTCCGGAGCTGCGCCAGTCGTCGAGAGTGGCGGCGATCTCCTCGGGCATCGTCACGGTTATCTTGCGGGTGCGACGCGGTCTCGCCATACCGCGATAGTAAAGCGGTATGTGCGGCGGGCAAAAGCTGACACCGCGCCGAGCGCCGGAACCGCAGGGGCGCAATCCCGCACGAAATCGGGCTATTCGGATCGGCCTGATCGGAAACCTGCCGGTCAGGCGCGGGGGCGGGTTCGATACGGTGGAGTGTGCCCACCGCCGTGGGCATCGCCGCAAATCTCCAGTCAAGAGGACATAACTCGATGGATCAGAGTTCGATCGTGTGGGCCGACGGTGCCGTGGTCACCATCGACCAGCGAGCCCTGCCGCACCAGGTGCGGGAGCTGCGGCTCACGACGGTCGACGAGGTCATCGACGCCATCAAGACGCTGGCCGTGCGCGGCGCGCCCGCCATCGGCGTGTGCGGCGCGTTCGGTGTGGTGATCGCGGCCCGAGCCGCCACCACCGACGGCGTCCTCGACGAAGCGCTGGTCGAGGCCGAGGCCGCCCGCATCGCGGATGCACGCCCGACCGCGGTGAATCTGGCGTGGGGTGTGCAGCGGACGCTGTCCAAGCTGGCCGGGGGTGTCGAGGCGCTCGAGGCGGAGGCGCTGGAGCTGCTGGCCGAGGACGGCCGGGTGAACCTGGCCGCCGCCACCGAAGCCGCCGATCTGATCCAGCGGCTGTGCGGGGACCGCCCGCTGCGGCTGCTCACCCACTGCAATACCGGCCGCCTGGCCACCACCGCGTGGGGAACCGCCATCGGTGCGCTGCGGGTGCTGCATCAGCGCGGCGCGGTGGCCGAGGTGATCGTCGACGAGACCCGCCCGCTGTTGCAGGGCGCGCGCCTGACCGCGTGGGAGATGGCCGAGGCTGGGATCCCGCACCGGCTCACCATCGATTCGGCGGCGGCCTGGGCCATGGCCACCGAGGGCGTGGACGCGGTGGTCGTGGGCGCGGACCGGATCACCGCCGACGGGGCGGTGGCCAACAAGATCGGCACCTACATGCTGGCCATCGCGGCAGCGCACCACGGCATTCCGTTCATCGTGGTCGCGCCGGAGTCGACACGCGACATCTCCACGGCGCGCGGCTCCGACATCGTGGTGGAGCAGCGCGCGGCCGCCGAGGTGACCGGATTCGGCGGCGTCGCAACGGCTCCCGAGCGCACGGCCACCTTCAACCCGGCCTTCGACGTCACCCCGGCCGAGCTGGTCACCGCCGTGGTCACCGAGTTCGGCGTGCTCGAGGACCCATCCGCCGCCCGCACCGCCGCTGGTGCGGCGACCACGCCGGGATCGACCGACACCGCCGGCGCCGAGATCGCGGACATCGCGCGCGGCCTGTACGCGAGCGGCTGGATGCCGGGCACCGCGGGCAATATCTCTGTGCGCCGGGGCGATACGGCCGTCATCACCGCGAGCGGGCTGTCCAAAGGCGAGCTCACCGCCTCGGACATGGTCACGGTCGCCGTGGTCGACTCCCAGCCCGTGGACGACTCCGGCCGGAAGCCGTCGGCCGAGACCACGATCCATACCGCCGTCTACCGCACCCGCGGCGCGGACGCCGTGGTGCACGTGCACCCGCCGCACGCGACGGCCGTGTCGATCCGGACCGGCGGAAACGGCGTCACCACCGCACGTTTCGCCGGATACGAGCTGATCAAGGGCTTGGGCTCGGCCCACCCGGATCTCATCGACATCCCGGTGTTCCCGAATCACGCGGATGTGCCGCGGATCGGCGCGGACATCGAGAAGTATCTGACCGAGCACCCGGAGGCCCCGCCGGTGCTGTTCATCGCCGGGCACGGCATCACCACCTGGGGCGCGTCGCTGGCGCAGGCCCGCGACCGCGCCGAATGCCTCGAGGCGATGTGCGAACTGACCACTCTGACCGGGCACCAGGAGCTCCCGGTGCGCGACCATGTGTGAAACGAATACCGCGTTCCGAGAAGGGAACCTCCGATGACCCTGTTGCAGATCATGTCCGACACCGACGCCGGTGAGGTCGTCCTGCGCACCGATGACGACGCGGTGATCGCCGCCGAACTGGGCAAGCGCGGCATCACCTTCGAGCGCTGGCCGCTGCTGGAGGGCTTCAGCGCCGCCACCACGACCGAGCAGCTGCTGGCCGAATACCAGGGCCGCATCGACGAATTGAACGCCGACGGCCGCTACAAGTTCATCGACGTGGCCCGCATCCACCCCGATGACGCCGACCCGGAGTGGCCCGCCAAGGCGGTCGCCGCGCGCACCAAGTTCCTCGACGAGCACCGCCACGCCGAGGACGAGGTCCGGTTCTTCGCGGCCGGTGCGGGCTGCTTCTACCTGCATCTGGGCAACGAGGTGCTGGCGACGGTGTGCACCGCGGGCGATCTGGTGTCGGTGCCTGCGGGCACGCTGCACTGGTTCGACATGGGTACCCGCCCGGAGTTCGTGGCCGTGCGCTTCTTCGAGGAAGAGGACGGCTGGATCGGCGATTTCAGCGGCGACAAGATCTCCGCGGGCTTCCCGACCCTGGACGAATTGCTGGCCCCGGCATGATCAAGGTGGTCGTGCTCGATATCGAGGGGACTACCAGCCCGACCAGTTCGGTGCGGGAGGAGCTCTACGGCTACACCCGGGAACGGCTCCCGGGCTGGCTGGCCGAGAACACCGGCGGCGACGCCGATCCCATCATCGAGGCCACCCGCGCCCAGGCGGACCGCCCGGACGCGGACGCCGCCGAGGTGGCCCGGATTCTCATCGAGTGGCTGAACACCGATGTGAAGTCCGAGCCGCTCAAGGCCGCGCAGGGCATCATCTGCGCCGAGGGGTTCCGCAACGGCGCGCTGCACGGCGAGTTCTTCCCCGACGTCGCCCCGGTCCTGCGGGCCTGGCGTGGTGCGGGGCTAGAGCTCTACATCTATTCGTCGGGTTCGGTGCGCAATCAGAAGGATTGGTTCGAATTCGCGCGCGGCGGCGATCTGTCCCCGCTGATCAGCGGGCATTTCGACCTGTCGACCGCGGGCCCGAAGCGCGAGGCCGCGTCCTACGAGAAGATCGCGAGCGCCATCGGCGTTCCGGCCGAACAGATCCTGTTCGTGTCCGACCACCCCGACGAGGTGGACGCGGCGGCGGCCGCGGGCTGGCAGGCCGTCGGCGTGACCCGCCCGGGCGAACCGAACAGCCCGCGCGGCCCGCACCGCTGGATCAGCGATTTCGCGGACGTCGCCCCCAACTGACAGGCGCCGCAACGGCATTGGCGCAACCCATGACAGACATCGAGCCCGCCCGGCATACGCCGGACGGGCTCGATTCGTCTTCGCCGAAGAACCGCTCAGCGCACCCCGGCGGTGGCGGCCCGGTCGATGAGGTACTCGACGAGCGTCATCAGCACGTTCTTGGCCGAGCCGCGATCACGAGCGTCGCAGAGCAGCACCGGGATTCGCTCGTCCAGGTCGAGGGCGTCGCGCACCTCGGCCGGGGTGTAGAGCGGTGCGCCCTCGAAGCAGTTCACGGCCACCGTGAAGGCGACGCCGCGACGCTCGAAGAAGTCGATCGCCGCGAACGAGCCCTCGAGTCGGCGGGTGTCGGCCAGCACGACCGCGCCCAGGGCGCCGCGGGCCAGCTCGTCCCACAGGAACCAGAAGCGATCCTGTCCGGGGGTGCCGAACAGGTAGAGGACCAGGTTCTGGTCGATCGTGATGCGGCCGAAGTCGAGCGCGACGGTGGTGGTGGTCTTGCCTTCCACCCCGCGCAGATCGTCTACGCCCGCGGACAACTCGGTGATGAGTTCTTCGGTGCGCAGCGGAGTGATCTCACTGATCGCCCCGACCATCGTGGTCTTGCCCACGCCGAAACCGCCCGCGATGAGAATCTTCACCGAGGCGGCCATGGGCGCGGCGGAATCAAAGTTTTCGGATGCCATCGAGTACCGCTCGCAGAATGTTGAGGTCACCGGGCGCGGCTTCGGGGGAGGCCGGGGCCCGGAACTTGAGGATGTTGTCGGAAATCAGGTCCCCCACCAGAATTTTCGTCACCGCCAATGGCAACCGCAGGGCGGCCGAGACCTCGGCCACCGTCAGCGGAAGCCGGCACAACCGCACGATTTCCGTGTATTCCGGCTCGGCACGCCGCAGTGGTGGGGCAGCGTTCGGCACCACCACCACTGTCAGCATGTCCAGATCGTGCCCCGCGCCCATGGTTCGGCCACCGGTCCGTGCGTAGGGACGCACGAGCGGACCGGCCGCGTCATCGAACCACTGTTGCCCCGGCCCCGCGCTCATGACAGCCGCGGATTGCCTTGTCCGGCCAGGTTGTGGCGCGGTGTGGTGGACAGGTAGTTGCCGACCCGCTGTACGGTCAGGTTCATCTCGTAGGCGACCATGCCGAGGTTGGCCTGTTCGGTGGCCTGCAGTGCGAGGCAGGCGTGGCTGCCGGCGGCGGTCACGAACAGCACCGCGCGCTCGAGTTCGATGACCGCCTGGCGGACGCCGCCGCCGTCGAAGCGGCCGCCGGCGCTGCGCGCCAGCCCGTAGAGGGTGGAGGACATGGCACCGAAGTGCTCCGCGTCCTCACGGCTCATGGCGGATGAGCGGCCCAGCAGCAGTCCGTCGGTGGAGTGCACCACCGCGTGACGGACGCCCGCTAGCCGGTCGACCAGATCATCGAGTAGCCAGTTGAGATCACCAGCGTTTGAGGTGGTCACCGTCGCCTTCCTGTCGTTCCTGCTGGGTGCCTTCGAAGAAGGCCTGGGACTCAGGCCCGAACGAACCGGGATCGGCCTGCCGGCCCTGCCTGGTTCCGTTTTCGATGGCGGAGAAAAGGTCTCGGGCCTGCTCGGCCGTGCGGGTGGCCTGGACCGCCGACTCGGGGGTCGACTGCTCCTTCGCCAATTCCGGTGCGAGACTTGCCTGCCGGTGCCGTCGCGGAAGCGCGGGCCGGGCGTCGGAGCCAGTGTAATGGGACCGATCGTGTTCGCGAGCACGGAAGCCGTTTTCGGACGGCGGGACCGCGCCGTTCTGCAGGTCCAGTCGCGGCTGCTGCGGCGGTTCGGGCCGCGGCGGCGAGGTGGGCGGGTCGAACGGGGTTGCCGCGCCGAAGGACATGACCGGCGGCACGGCCGAGTCGGTCGTGGGGCCGAAGGTGCCGGCGGGCGGGGCGAAGGAACTCGTCGGCGGGGTGAAGGAACCCGTCGACGGACCGAAGGGCTCCGGTTCCGGCTCGGCCGGGGTGACCGGCGCCTCGGGCGGAGTCGTCAGCGGCGCATCGTAGTTCAGCAGCGGCAGGTCGTAGCTCGAGGTCATCGACGGCGGGACCGCCGGGGCGGCGGGCAGCTGCGGCAGCGCGGCCACCGCGGCCGAGGCGGCGGACAGCCCGCCCGTCCCGAGCTGACGCGGCGCCACCGGGATCTCACCGGTTGGGCCGGAGGCCTGCACGGTCAGCACGGTGGGCACCAGCACGATGGCGCGCACACCGCCGTAGTCGGATTCGGTGAGCCGCACCGTGATTCCGTGGCGCGAGGCCAGCTGGGCGACCACGAAGCGGCCGAGGCGGAAGTCGTCCGGCAGCATGGCGACACCGAAGTCCGGGGCCTCGCGCAGCACCTCGTTGATCCGCGCTAGCTCTTCCTCGGGCATACCCATGCCCTGGTCGATGATCTCGATGGCGACGCCCTTGCCGACCACGTTGCCGCGCACCTCGACCTGCGACTGCGGCGGCGAGAAGTGGGCGGCGTTGTCGACCAGCTCGGCGAGCAGGTGCACGAGGTCGGCCACCGCGCTGCCGACGATCGACACCTCAGGCAGGCGGGCGATCTTGACGCGGGTGTAATCCGCGGTCTCGCCGACGCTGGAGCGCACGATCTCGAGCAGCTGCACCGGGTTTCGCCACTGCCGGCCGGGCTGACCGCCCGCGAGAATGATCAGGTTCTCGGCGTTGCGGCGTTCGCGGGTGGCGAGGTGGTCGAGGCGGAAGTAGATGTCCAGCAGCGCCGGATCCTCCTGCTGCGACTCCGCGGCGTCGAGGATCTCCAGCTGGCGGTGCACGATGACCTGGCTGCGGTGGGCGATATTGAGGAACATCGCCTTGACGCCCTCACGGGTGCGGGCCTCGGTGATGGCGGCCGACACGGCAGAGGCGTGGGCGTGGGTGAACGCCTTGGCCACCTGGCCGATCTCGTCGTGGCCGAAGTCCAGGATCGCCTTCTCGTCGGCCGGGTCCAGCGGGCGGCCCTCGCGCAGCTTGGCCATGATCTCGGGCAGCCGCTCGTCGGCGAGCCCCAGCGTCTCGTCGCGCAAGCCCTTGAGGCGGCGGATGATCCGGTTGGCGAGGATGAGCGAGACCAGGAAGGCCAGCGCCGACACCGCCACCATGGCGCCGCCGACGAGCGCGGAGTTACGGGCGTCGGTGTCGGCCACGTCGGCCGCGGCGCGCTCGTTGTGCTTGCTGTTCTTGTCCCACAGCTTCAGGACCTGGGCGTTGAGCCGCGACACCGTGTCCCGCCATTCCTGCGGGGTGAAGGTCAGCGGCGCGACCACCGGGGGAGTGCCGGGCTTGACCGGAGGCAGCGTCATGGGATCGAGCGCCCGCGAGAGCAAAACGTTCTCCATCATGACGATCTTCGTCCAGTCGGGATCGTTCATGAGGGCCTGCATGTCGGCATTGCCGGCGCCGCCGTCGCCACCGGCGAGCACGCCGAGGTTGACGCGGTAGGTGCCTGCCACACGGGAGAATTCGATGGCCAGCTCGGGCGGCAGCGCACCGCCCGCGAGCAGCACCTCGGCCACCGCGGCTTCGCGGGACAGCATTTCGGCGGACTGCACGATCTGCAGGCCGTTGATCATCTCCATGGCGACCGCGGCGTTGGGCGCACGGTCGGCGACGATGCGGGTGCCGATCCAGATGAACTCGAGCACCTTGCCGTAGAAGTAATAGGTGTCCGACACCGACGCGCCGTTGGTGTCGATCCCGGTGCGCAGTCCGGCCAGCTGGCGGGTGAGGGTCAGGAACCCGCCGACGTCGCCGGTGACCCCTTCCGGACCGGATTCGCGCATGGAGGCCGAGACCGGCGCCATCCCCAGCAGCGCGTTGTCGAGCCGGGTTCGCGCCTGCGCGAGGGCCTTCGGGTTGGCGTCGTCGCCACCCGCCATCTGCGCGAGGGAGAGCTGGCGCTCCTGCTCGACCGCCGCGATCAATTCTCCGGTGGGCGCTCCGGCGGCGGACAACGCGTCCGCCCATTCCCGCGCATGCTTGCTCTCGACCACCAGGTATCCCGCGCCACCCACGCCGATCGCGAGCAGCGCCAGGCTCGGGACGAGTGCGATGGCAAGCACGCGGGTGCGGACCCCGAGCCTTGCTCTGAACATCGGGCAAAGGTAACGGGACGTAGGTCACATATGCCGCATCGATCCCGTTGGGCGGGAGCACGTTTGACAGTCCGGGTCATGCATGCCGGTGCATCGCATTCGAAGCCGCCGGGCAGCAATCCTATAGCTACCCGAATAAATGGCGGCACAGAACGATTCGCGCCGCTCAAGCGTGTCGCCGCGAATCGACGGCATGGGACGAATCCGGCGTGGCGTGCGGCGGTTCGCGCTCGATCAGGACCGTGGGCAGCAACACGATCGCGCGCACGCCGCCATGATCGGAATCGGACAAACGCACCGAGATGCCGTGGCGGGCGGCCAGCCTGGACACCACGAACAGGCCCAGCCGCGAGTCCTCGGACAGCCGGGTGACCGCGAAGTCCGGTGCGGCGCTCAGCAGCTCGTTGCGGCGGTCCAGGTCCTCGGCGGGCATGCCCATGCCCTGATCGCTGATCTCCACGACCACGCCGCGCGCCACCGCCGTGCCGGTGATCTCCACCCAGGACTGCGGCGGGGAGAAGGAGGCGGCGTTGTCGACCAGCTCGGCCAGCAGGTGCACCACATCGGCGACCGCCGCGCCGACCAGGAAAACCGCTGGCAGACGGCCGATTCGAACCCTCTGGTAGTCGGCGGTCTCCCCGGCGGCGGAACGCGCCAGTTCGAGCAGGGGGACCGGGTTGCGCCACTGGCGGCCGGGGCGGCCGCCCGCCAGGATGATCAGGTTCTGGGCATTGCGGCGTTCCCGGGTGGCCAGGTGGTCGAGGCGGAAGTAGATGTCCAGCAGCGCCGGATCCTCCTGTCGAGCCTGCGCGGCGTCGAGGACCTCCAGCTGGCGGTGCACCACGACCTGACTGCGGTGCGCGATATCGAGGAACACCGACTTCACGCCCTCGCGGGTGCGGGCCTCGGTGAGCGCGGCGCCGACGGCCGCGGCGTGCGCGTGCCCGAACGCCCGCGCCACCTGCCCGATCTCGTCGTCCCCGAAGTAGAGGACCGGTGCGGCGGCCTCGATCTCGAGGTGCTCGCTCGTGGATCCGCCGTCGGCGCGAGTCCTTTTGTGCGGGATGGTGTTTGACAGCGCTCCGGCGCGTCCCGTAGGTCCCGGCCGCGGGGTATCCGTTAACCTGCGAGCCAACTGTGAGATTTCTGCGAGTCGGAAACCAGCAAACCGGCAGCACTAGCTTCAGCCGCGCCCGGAATCGCGGGCCGCGCCGCCGGACCTCGGGGGACGCGACGACGGAGGAGACGAAGTGCAGCACAGGAAACGCGCGTGGTCGGTCGCGATCGCGACGGCGACCGCCGCGATGGCGGCCGCGACGCTGGTCGCCGGATGCGGGTCGGACAGCAAGGGCGACAACGAGGTCCACAACATCATCTACCTGCTCGGTGACGGTATGGGGCGCACCCACGTCACCGCCGCCCGCCAGCGGTTCGAGGGCGCGGGCGGGCAGTTGCAGCTCGAGAAGCTGCCGTATGTGGGCGCGGTCGCGACCTACGCGGTGGAGCCGAACAGCGCCAAGCCGTCGCTGGTGACCGACTCCGCGTCCGCGGCCACCGCGTGGGCCTCGGGTGTGAAGACCTACAACGCCGCCATCGGCGTGGACGCCTACGGCAAGTCGGTGCCGACGCTCATGGAGCAGGCCAAGGCCGCGGGCTTCGCGACCGGCAATGTGAGCACCGCCGAGGTCACCGACGCCACCCCGGCGGGCATGTTCAGCCACGCGTTGCTGCGCGGCTGCCAGGGCCCCACCTTCAGCGACTCGACCTGCCTGCCCAAGAAGGCTGACGGCAGCTACGAGGCGCAGCCGGCGGACAAGACGCTGGTCACCCCGATCGCCGAACAGATCGCGCGCAACAACACCGCCGACGTCATCTTCGGTGGCGGCCTGGCCCGCTTCGAGCCCGACGACCAGAAGGCCATGCTGGACAACGGCTATCAGGTGCTGGGCTCCATGGGTGATCCCGCGCTGAAGGCGCAGACCGCCGAGAGCCAGCAGGTGGCCACCGCCGCCGACCTGAAGTCGGTGACCGGGCAGAAGGTGATCGGCCTGTTCAACCGCGGGAACATGACCGTCACCAATGCGCGTAACGCGCTACCGGATTCGGCTCCGCAGAAGCAGGAGCCGACCCTGAAGGACATGACCGCCAAGGCGATCGACCTGCTGTCGGCGCGCAAGGGCAAGGGCTTCCTGCTCCAGATCGAGGGCGCGCTCATCGACAAGCGCTCGCACGCCAACGACGCCGCCCAGACCCTCGACGAGGTCAAGGCGTTCGACGACGCCGTCGCCGCCGCCATGGACTTCGCCAAGAAGGACGGGCACACCATGGTGATCGTGACCGCCGACCACGAGTGCGCGGGCTTCAACATCATCGAGAAGAACACCTTCACCAACGCCGAGGCCGTCGCGCCGCCGACGAACGTGGACGCCACCAACCCGGCCAACAACAGCAAGCCCGGCCGTGACGGCAAGGACAACGTGAAGGACCCGGTCCGCTCGCCCGGCCTGGTCAACGGTGCGGGACAACAGGATCCGCGCAACTTCGCCCCCGCCACCTTCCGCACGCCCGACGATCCGGCCGAGGTGAAGGACGGCACGCCCGAGGCGAGCCTGTGGCTGACCTACCTGTCGGGCAACCACACCGGCGCCGACGTGCAGATCTACGCCTACGGCCCGGGTGCGCAGGTGTTCGCGACCAGCCAGGACAACACCTCGCTGTACACCAAGATGCACAAGGCGCTGCTGCCGTGACGCGGCGAACCGGAGCGGTGATCGCGGGTCTGCTGGCGGTGGCGGGCTTGGGCACGGGATGTTCCTCCGCGCCGCAGCCCGCGAGTCCGGCGCCCACGGCCGCTCCGGTGGCCGCCCCGCGCACGACCGAGCCTCCGGCCACGACGCTCGCGATCCCGGCGGGGGAGGTGCGCCTGGCGGCCGGGCCGTTCACCGATCGGGTGCGGCTCAGCGGCACCCGCCTCGAAGGGTCTTCCGTCCGCGGCACTCTGGCGATCACCTCCGATGTCAGCGATGTGCTGGCGCTGGAGGTGAGTGCGGCGTTCTACGACGCCAATGGCCGACTGGTCGGTACGGGGATGTTCCAGCACGCCGACGAGGAACCCACCGGTGGCGGACCGCACGTGCCCAGTGTGAACGGCATTCCGTTCACCATCGTGTCGGCTCCGGCCGATGCCCCGGTCTCGGCGGCGGTGCTGTCGATTCCGGTGCTGGTGAACGAATAGGGTTGGGCCGCACGTCTTTCGGTGATCCCGCGCACGCACCCCTCGTACGTGCGCGGGATCGGGGCCCGACCCGCCGGTGCTGCCTTCACCGGCGGGATATTCCCCGCCCGGGGTAGTACTGGCTG
>NZ_JBHWHH010000146.1:0-17903 GCF_042732555.1 Nocardia sp. NPDC059764 | reverse complement strand
GTTTCCGGTTGCGCCCGCAGGCATCACGTCAACGGGTCAGCCGCAGAGGCTGCCCGAGGCCGTGGCCGCCTCCAGCACCAGCGCGGCCTCGGCGTCCTCGCCCGCGCCGCCCGGCAGGCGCGTCGACAGCTGGTCCCGGGGCACCCCGGCGGCCAGCGCCGAGCAGTACGCCTTGCCCAGATCGACGGCCGCGAGCTTCTGGTCCAGATCGACCAGGATGTCCCCGTGCTCCTCCAGGTAGGTGACGAACACCTGCTCCTGCCCGGTGAGCGCGCGCTCCGCGGCGGCCACTCCGGCGGTGGCGCCCATCGTGGCGGCAGCGGCGGCAACCAGTGCGAAACCCGAAGCGAGACGGCTCTTCTTACCCACGAACTCTCCTTCAACATCGAATGAACCCGGCGAGCGTACCGCGCGCCCGGCCGATGGCCGCGTTGTCGAAGGTGACGGGCTCGGCCTACTTCAGCGCCGCGTGGAGGAGCGTCACCCCGGCGGTCAGCGCCGCCCCCGCCACCGGCCAGCTGGTGCCCGCCGGCTGGGTCGACAGCACCACGATCGCGTACCGGTAGGGCTGATCCGGCGATGTGCCGACCAGGCCCGTGGTGTCGAGGGTGATCGACGAATTCAGGTCCATCCAGCCCTGTTTGACCGCCCAGGTCTTGCCGGTGAGCGCGTCGGGGATGCCGAAGAACTGATCGGTGCCGTCGGCGGCGGTCCGGGCGGTGTCGCGCAGCGCGCCCAGAATCAGATCGCGGGTCGCGGCCGGGGCGGTGGCGGTGATGTAGTGGAAGATCGCCACGACATCGCGTGGGGTGGTGAGGGTTTCGCCCCACTGCGCGGTGTCCTCGGGTGCGGTGGTGGCGGTCAGCCCGATCGCCGCGACCATCCGATCGATGATCGCGTCGTTGCCGCCGATCTCCCAGAGTTGATCGGCGATGTCGTCGTCACTGGCCGAGAGCATCTGGGTGACTTTCGCGGTGGTATCCGGATCCGGCTGCGCGCCTTGGCTTCCCAGGGTGTCGAGCGCGATCAGGAGCTTGACCACCGACGCGGTGTAGAACCGCTGGTCGGCATTGAGACTGGCGATCGCCGTCCCGGTCATGGTGTCCACCACGTCGATCCCGACCGTGGTGCCCGGCGAGGCCGCCTGGATGGCGGTCTGCATCTGCTGGGCGATGGCGGTCACCGAGATGGGATGCAGCACGGCCACCGCCGCGGGCGCGGTGGCCTCCGGCGTCCGGCCCGGCCCGGCCTGGTCGTGCGAGGTGGCGAAGGCGGCGGGCGCGCCCGGCGCCGACACGGCGACCATGGCGACAAGGCCTCCGGTCGCGATCCACGACCACCGTGCGCGCGGGGTGCGGGCCTGAATCGAGCTCATGCTCCATTACATCGACACGAAGCTCGAGACATTTCCAGCGGAAACCTGTCAATTTCCTGTTAAGTGCGCGTCGATCTGATCTCGGTTCGACGACGGTGCTGACCGGCTATTTTGTGGCGAACTAAGATCATCGCTGGGTCGGGAACCATCCCGGTGGAGACAGCTATGAGCGCATGCCGTGAGATCTTCCGAAATGTCCTCATAAGAAGCCTCACCCCGGTCGGATTCGGGGTGTTGGCGCTGATTGTCCCGGTGGCCGCGCACGCCGACGCGGACCGTGGAAACGGCTGTGTTCTGTACTCCGACAACACTTCAGCAACTGTGGACTCACTCCGGTTCAGATGTGCGCCCGAGCAGCTGGACGCGATCTATCGGGACGCCCCGCCCGGCGACGTCCCGGTCGGCGCGAAGGACGGCTGGGTCGCCGCGCCCCTCCAGACGCAGTCCTGGACACCGCTGGTCTGGATCGGCAAGGACTTCTACACCGGTCCCACCGGCGGCTACCTGCAGAATCGCCTGACCCCCGCGGATCTGGAAGCCTGGCCCGCCACTGTCTATGCCGGGCCGTCCGTCGTCGACGGCGAACCCACCTGGATCCTCGACTACGCCCCGTCCCCGACCCCGAACGTGTACGACGAGATCCGCCAGGTCACCCCCGGCGTCTGGCTCGGCTACACGTGGATCCGCGTGGGCGGCAACTTCGTACCGCAGTTGAGCTTCGTCCTGGCCTGAGCCGTCCGGCGGCTTCGGATCAGCGCGCACGTAACCGGCGCGCCCGGTGGTCTCGGATTGATAGCCGTGGACTCCGTTGTCCACGAAAGGAATTCGATGATCACCTCGCTGCCTCTTCCTGCCCGCGTCCGGGTCGTGCGCTCATGAGCGCGCCCGCGGAGACCGAGCCGTGAGCGCCGGTCGGGCGCACCGTGGGCGCGGTGTGCGCGGTCGGGATCCTCATGGTCGGGCAGTTGTACGTGGTGCTGCCGGTGCTGAATCGGCTGGCGGCGGACTGGGATACGTCCAAATCCGCGGCCACCTGGACGACCACGGGGCCATCGTCAGTTCCTGACCACCGACTGAGGCCGATCACCGCGCGGCGCGGTACACCCGTCGCGCGGTGAGCACCAGCGGAATCTGCAGCGGGAGGCGGAGCAGGGCACCGGCTTTCAGCAGCAGGGCGCGGTCGCTGCTCAGCCAGTCGTAGGCCATGTACAGGTTGCCGGGGAAGACCGCGACGAAGAGCAGGGCGGCGAGCCGCGCGCCCAGGCCGCGGGTGCGCGGGATCGCTAGCAGGGCGCCCGCCGTGAGCTCGGCCGCGCCCGAAACGTGGGTGTAGGTGCGGGGTTCGCCCGGCAGCTGGGGCGGGATCAGGGTGTCGAAGGGCTTGGGCATGAGGAAGTGCAGGGCGCCCATGCCCAGCAGCAGGCCGGCGAGCGCGATGGCGCGGCCCCGAATTCCATTGGTGCCGACCGGTTGGATTGCCGCCGGAGAGTGCGACAGATCTGCTGTCATTGGTGCAGCATAACCGGTTGGTATGTATTGCTCGGCGGGCGGCGGGATCCGCATTTCCTCTCGGTGTGTCGTCGTGGGACGAGTGGCCGATCACCAAGGGATAGCGCACAATTAGGCTGCCGTCCGGGTCGAGCAGGGGATGTTATGAAGGCGCACAAGGGGCTTGCGATGGCCCTGCTGGTCCTGAGCATGACGATCGGATGCTCGAAGGAGGCCGCCACCCATCCGGCCAATGCGCCCGCCCACGCGGTTCCGCAGCCCGCGCCCAAGCAGAACAATTCCGCGATCCCGGTCGGGCCCGGACCCCAGGGCACCTACACCGTGCAGGCGCAGCCCGCGCCCGGCAGCTGCCACTACCGCAAGACCGCCGACGGCGAGCCGCTGCCCGACCCGGCCTGCACGCCGGGCGCGCTGAATCCCACAGTGACGGCGGCCAATCTGGCCGACACCATCTGTAAGTCGGGATACACCGCCTCGATTCGGCCCAACAGCAACATCACCGGCCGCGAGAAGACCGAGAACATCAAGTCCTACGGCTACAACGGCGACCCCCGCGACGGCGAGTACGACCACCTCATCTCCCTCGAACTCGGCGGCGACCCCAATGACGCGCGCAACCTGTGGGTCGAGCCGCCGTCTCCGGGGCACAAGGACGGGGCGGGCCCGAACAACCCCAAGGACGGCGTCGAGTCCAAGCTGCACACGCTGATCTGCGACGGCAAGGTCGCCCTCAGCGACGCGCAGGTCGCCATCGCGACCGACTGGACGACCGCACTCGCCACGGTGGGCTTCCCTGCCGGCAAGTGAATGCGGGGCGCGCGTCGCCCCCGGCGTGCCGCCGCGAAACCACCTCACGCTGGTGCCACCGGCCTACGATCGAACGATGCCGGCGTCGCAGGACCGCTCGACCATGATCGAGGGCCGGGTCGTGCACAAGCTGAACAACGCCCTGGAGATCACCTTCAGTGTGGGGCCCGAGGACGCGCTCGCCACCGGGGTGCAGGGCGCGGGCAACGGGCTCGGCGCCAAGGCCGCCATCCTGTTCGGCTTCAAGAACGGCGGCACCGGCCGGCACCGCATCACCTACGCCGACGGATCGGTGGTGTGGGTGGAGTCCAAGGACTCCGCGCCCACCGTCATCACCCGCGGTGACGGCACCTCCATCGGCTCGATCCAGCGCGCCGACACCTCCACCGCCGTCGGATCCACGGCGGGAACGCTTTTCCATTTCGTGCCCGACCCGGACGAGCCCCGCACACCCGAACTGTTCCGGCTGCTCGTACTCGACCGCATGGGCGTGAAAGTCGGCCGGCTCGACGTGGTGCGCACCGCGGGCGGCTGGACCGTGGGGCGGCTGGTGAACGACCTCTACAACGATTCGTTCTGGTGGGATCGAGCGGGCCAGCCGCTGCCGGTACCCATCCTGGGCACCCGGCTGTGGCTGAAACACCCGCTCGACCCCGTGGAACGCGATGTGCTGCTGGGGGTGTGCGTGGATATCGCGCTCGGGCTGCGGCCCTACATCAGCGCCATGCGCTAGTCGTCAGTCCGCGACCTTGATGATCAGCTTGCCGACGTTCTTGCCGGTGAGCAGACCCTGGAAGGCCTCGACCGCGTTCTCCAGGCCGTCGACGATGTCCTCGAGGTAGGTGAGCTTGCCCTCGGCGATCCACTGCGCCGCGGTCCGCTGGAACACGCCGATCTGATCCCAGAACTCCGACACGATGAAGCCGCGCACGGTCAGGCTCTTGCGCAGGATGTTCGAGGTGAGCAGCGGCAGCCGGTCCGGGCCGGGCGGCAGATCGGTGTCGTTGTAATTGGCGACCAAGCCGCACAACGGAACCCGGGCATAGGTGTTCAGGCGTGGCAGCACCGCGTCGAACACCGCGCCGCCGACGTTCTCGAAGTACACGTCGATGCCGTCCGGGGTGGCGGCGGCCAGCTGCTCGGCGAAATCGGGTGCGCGATGGTCGATCGCGGCGTCGAAGCCGAAGCGGTCCCGCAGCAGCGCGACCTTCTCCGGGCCGCCCGCGATGCCGACGGCCCGCGCGCCCTGGATCTTCGCGATCTGGCCGACCGTCGCGCCGACCGGGCCGGTGGCGGCCGCGACCACCACCGTCTCGCCCGGCTTCGGACGGCCGATGGTGAGCAGGCCCGTGTAGGCGGTCAGACCCGGCATGCCGAGCACACCGAGCGCGGTGGTGAGCGGCGCGGCGGCCGGATCCAGCTTCTGCAGGGCCTGCACGTTCTCCACCGAATGGGTCTGCCATCCGGCCCAGCCGAGCACGATATCGCCGGGTTGCAGTGCCGGATCGGTGGATTCGAGCACCCGTGACACCGCACCGCCGCACATGGTGTCGTCGATCTCGACCGGCGGCGCGTAGGACGGCGCGGCGCTCATCCGCCCGCGCATGTAGGGGTCCAGTGACAGATACAGCGTCTGCAACAGCGCCTCGCCCGGCCGCGGCGGCTCGAGCTCCACGGTCTCGGTCCGGAAGTTCTGCTGCTCGGGCATCCCGACCGGGCGGGAGGCGAGCACTATGCGGGTGGATTTCATGCGTACATTGTGGCGATTTCGTGGGGATTCGCGCCCGGGTCCGCGCGCCCGTCCTCGTCACCGGGATTCGCCAGCATGATGGGTGGCATGGCTGAACAGATGAACACATGCGCGGACTGCTGATCCTGCTGGTCGTGCTGGCGATCGCGCTGATCGTCGGCGACCGCGTCGCGGTCGGCATGGCCCAGAACGAGATCGCCCGCCAGATCGCCGCCGACTACAAGCTGCCCGAGCAGCCCGAGGTCACCATCGGCGGATTCCCCTTCCTCACCCAGGCCCTGGATGGGACCTACTCCGACATCGGCATTCGGATCGGCGACTGGAGTGACCCCGACATCTCCGTCCGCGACCTCGACGTCAAGCTCACCAATGTCTCGGCGCCGCTGGGCGACGTGATCAACAAACGCACGGAGAACCTCACCGCCGAGACCGCCACCGCCACGGCCCGCGTTCCCTACGACACGGTCCAGCGCTACGCCCCGGCGGGCGTCGAGTCCATCTCCGACAGCCCCGAGGGCCTCCGCGTCTCCGGAACCTTCACCGTGGCCGGTATCCCGGTTCCCGCAACGGTCTTCGTCACCGTGGCTCTCGCCGACAACGGCATCGTCGTGACCCCGACGTCCATCCAACCGGCGGCGGGTGGCCCCACCCTGTCCCTGGCGGCACTCAGCGAATCCCTGACCTTCACCATCCCGCTGGAGAAGCTCCCCTTGGGTGCCCGCCTGACGTCGATCACGCCCGCTTCGGGCGGCCTGCACGTCACCGCCGTCGCTCGCACCGTCCGGTTCTCCGACCTGTCCTGAGCCGCTGCCCGGACAGGCCGGAGTCACCGGCTCAGCGGCCGAACAGCGTGTTCACCCACGCGAGGACTGAGCAGGCTCCCCAACGGCGACCCCGAAACCGCGTACGCCGCACCGACATGTCCGGCGCGTTCAGCTCCGGGGCCGGTCGGCCCAGTCCGGAGGGAGGACTTCGCAGGACACGTCGGCGATCTCGCCGAGGCGGGCTGCGGGGACGCCGATCCGGCTCAGTTGGATGAGGCCCTGGGTGGTCATGATGACGCTCGCGCCCAGGGTCGAGAGCAGGGCCTCGTCGGGGTGGGGCATGGCCGGGCGGAGTCGGTCGGCCACAGCGGTTTCCATGGCCGTGGTGGTGCGGGTGGCGATGGTGGCCACCTCGGGGATGCGGGTGGCGAGATGGGCGATGCTGTTGAGCATCAGGCAGCCGCGGTGGTCGGGGTGGGCGGCGCAGTCGTCGATGACCGCACGGCAGAGGGTGCGGACGGCGTCGCGCGCGGAGCCGGGGGCCGACTCGACAGTCTCGCGCACGAAGCGGGCGCGCTGCTCGCAGTAGCGCTCGAAGGCGGCCAGGAACAGCCCGCGCTTGCTGGTGTAGGCGGCGTAGATGCTGCCGTTGCCGATACCGGTCGCGCGGGAGACGTCTTCGACCGACGTGGTGTCGAAGCCCTTCGCCCAGAAGAGTTCCACCGCGGCGGCGAGCAATGCCTGCTCGTCGAACTGCCGTGGTCTGCCCATGGGGTCACCGTATCAATCTGCGATCTCGCGCACTTCACTTGTTCTGGAGGCAGGCCTCCAGAATACTGGTGGACATGTCAGCCAAATCTTCCGGTACGAATCGCCGCAGGGTGGGGATCCTCGTCTTCGATGGTGTGAAGATGCTCGACTTCGCCGGTCCCGCCGAGGTCTTCATGGAGGCCAATCAGGCGGTGCACGGCTACGACGTGGTCCTACTGTCCCCGGATGGGCGGGAGGTGCAGACCTCGATCGGCGCGAAGGTGGCGGTGAACGGGGCAGCGGCCGAGGCCGGAACCTTCGACACCGTGGTGGTCCCGGGCAGTGAGCTGCCCGCCTCGGTGTTCGTGACGCCGGAAGTGCTGGCGGCGGCCCGGCATCTGTCCGCGCGCACCCGGCGGCTGGTGTCGATCTGCAGCGGGACCGCGGTGCTGGCCGAACTGGGCCTGCTGGACGGGCGGCGGGTGACCACGCACTGGAAGTTCGCACCGGACCTGGCTCGCCGATACCCGGCGATCGAGGTGGATGCCGATGCCATCTTCGTGCGCGACGGAAACCTGTACAGCTCGGCCGGAGTCGCCGCGGGCGTGGATCTGGCGCTCGCGCTGGTGGAGGAGGATCACGGCGCGGATGTGGCGCGGCGGACGGCGCAGCTGCTCGTGGTCTACATGCAGCGGGCGGGCGGACAGTCACAGTTCTCGGCCTCGCTGACCGGTCCGGTGCCGCGCAGCCCGCTGGTGCGCCGGGTGGTCGATCTGATCTGCGCGGATCCGGCCTTCCCGCACACGGTGCAGACCCTGGCCGCGCACGCGCAGGTCAGCGTCCGGCATCTGACCCGGCTGTTCCGGTCCGAACTCGAACGCTCCCCGGCCGAATACGTGGCCTTCATCCGGTTCGGCGTAGCCCGGGACCTGCTGCACGCCGGGTCCACGGTGACCGAAGCGGCCATGATCGCGGGCTACGGCAGTGGTGAGGCGCTGCGCCGGGCCTTCGTTGCGCGCCTGGGCGTTTCGCCGCGCAGCTACCAGCAGCGGTTCCGGACGACCGGGTCCGCGAGCTGGGCGGATGACCGGGAATCGGCGGTCGAGGCCGTGTCCTGAATCGTGGATTTCGCGGCCGGTAGGGCGGGGCGGCGCGCGGTGTTTCCGCACGAAAATGACTACCGTGGCGCCTGGAGGAACCGGCCGCGGCCGCCGCCTGGCGAACCATCCCGGCCTTCGCCCTGCTCACCATGGCCGACAAGAACATCCCCGTCGCGGCCCAGCGCTTCATGGCCGAACGCGCCGGGGCTCACACCACCGAGGTCGACGCCTCCCACGCCGTCACCGTCTCCCGCCCCGACGCGGTCGCCGACCTCATCCTGCGCGCGGTCCGCCACCACCGCTGAGCCCCCTTCCCGACACGAAGCCTGCCTACACTGGGCCCGGTGTCAGCACCCACCTTGTTCGATACTCCGGTCCTGCATCGGCTACAGGGCTGTGAGCGGGTGCTGATCGCCGGGGCCGGTGGGGGTTTCGACGTGCTCAGCGGGTTACCGATCGCGCTGTCCCTGATCGAACGAGGGTGCACGGTATTCGTTGCGAATATGACATTCACCGCCGCGAAGCGCACCTCGGCGGTGGAGGTCGGACCGGGCGTTTTCGACGCGCGCCCGGATTCCGATGGGCCGCAGTCCTATTTCCCGGAGAAGCACCTCGCCGCGTGGTTGGCGGCGCGGGGGTATGGGGACCGGGTGTACATGATCAAGAAGGGTGGGACGAAGGCGGTCCGTGCCGCCTATCGCTGGCTGGCAGACGAATTGGGCGTCGACGGGGTCGTCTTGGTCGATGGGGGAACCGATCTGCTGATGACCGGGGACGAGGCCGGGCTGGGGACGCCGGTCGAGGACATCACCAGCCTGCTGGCGGTGCAAGCGCTGGATGTGCCGGTGAAGACGGTGGCGTGTGTCGGTTTCGGGGTGGACGCGCATCACGGGCTGTGTCACGCGCATTTTCTCGAGAATGTGGCGGCGCTGGCCCAAATGGGCGCCTACCATGGGGTTTTCGCTTTGACGCCGGGGATTCGGGCCGTGGACGAGTGGCTCGAGGCGGTGACGTATGCGCAGGGGAATACGCCCGATCGGGAGAGCATCGTGTGTGCGTCGATCACCGATGCGGCGCGCGGCGAGTTCGGAGATCACCGGTCGGTGCCGCGGACCCGGAGCGGGGATTACGAGTTGTTCATCAACCCGCTCATGTCGATGGTGTGGGGGTTCGACCTGGACGCGGTCGCGGGACGGGTGTTGTACCGCAACGAGATCGAGGATGCGGCGACACCATACGAGGTCGCGGCCGCCATCGAGGCGTTTCGGGATCAGATTCCGCTACGGGCCCGGCGCGCGATTCCCGGCTGACGACGCGGGGGTCACGGCTGTAGTCGGTCCGGCTGGCGGTCCTTGCGGGCGCGCCGGGTGCGGAGCCGGCGCCGGGCTCGGAAAGCCAACCAGCCCAGGAAGATGAGCAGCAGCAGGATGGCGGCGAAGGCGAGGACAGGGACGGCCAGGGCCAGGACGGTGAGGAGCAGGGAGGTGCCGTCCTCGGCGGTGGAGACTACCGGGTTGCCCACGCCCGCAGTGGTTCCCGTGACGAAGGGGCGCGCCACCGTGCGGCCCGCGTGGACGCTGCCGGCGGTGACCGCGCCGAGAATGGCGGCGACGGCGGGCGGGAGGTTGGAGGAGATGCTGGTCTCTGCGGTGAAGAGGATCGCGCCGGAGGCGGGGGCCACGAGGGTGCCGATGGCGTGCAGGACCGAGTCGATGGCGGGGATCTTGTCACCGATGAGGTCGAAGACCAGCAGCAGGGCGATCACGATCAAGGCGGGGGTGGAGGAGAGCCAGCCGTAGGAAGAGCCCAGGTCGATCCAGCCCATGCGGTCGGCGGCCCCCACCACCAGCAGGGGGAGCCAGGCATTGAGCCCCGCCGCGCCCGACAATCCGAACGCGCCGAGGATCGCTCCGACGGCCGATGTGATCTCCATGGGACCAGTGTGCAGGTACCCGGGGAAAGCGGCCGGTATTTGGGGGGCGGTCGCGGGTCCGGTTGCGGGACTGCGCGGTTCATTTGAACGGGGCGTCACGGTTTCCCCCAACCGGGCACGATCGGGTGGCGGGGTGGGTGGTGCGGCGGGAGAATTTCGCCGTCGGCCCGGGGTGCGCGGTCGGGGAGAGAGGGACCGCTATGGCGGATCGGCGACACCTGGGTGGCGCGTTGGTCGGACGCGTGCGGGCGAGGGTGGCCGAGGACGGGCTGCTGTCGGTCCTGCGGGACATCGGATTCGTCAGCCTCGGGAAGTACGGGCAGTTCCTGGTGACCGCGGTGACGGTGCCGCTGACCGCGCGGACGCTCGGGGTGAGCGGTGTCGGGCTGCTGGCCATCGGGATGTCGGCGTACTTCCTCGGATCGCTGGTCGTGGATCTCGGGATCAACACCTTCATGGCCGCGCTGCTCGGCGACGCCGGACTCGACGAACTGCGGGGAAGTTACCTCGCGGTGCGGGCGGCCGGGCTCGGCGCACTCGGGGTGGCCCTCGCGGCCGGTCTGTCTTCCGGGGCCGGAGCGCACCTGCGGATGATCCTGCTCGGATTGTTCGTGGGCGGCTTCCTGTCGATGTCCGAGGACTGGCTGCTGGTGGGGCAGGCCAGATTCGGGGCCTCGATGTCGTATCAGATCGCCGGGCGGGTGGTGTATCTCGTGCTGCTGGTCGGGGTATTGCCGCGGCTGCCGCACGCCGAGGTGGTGCTGGTGTGCCTGCTGCTGTCGTCCGTGGTCACGGTCGCGCTGACCTGGTGGGATGCGAACAAGCGGTTCGGGAAGCCGGGGCGGCCGAGCAAGGTGGTGATGATCCTGCGCAAGGGCGCGCCCGTGCTCGCCTCACGGCTGCTGGTCACCAGTTACGGGCAGGGGACGGCCACCGTGTACTCGTCGGTGCTCGACGCCGCCTCGCTCGGGTTGTATTCGGCGGGTGACAAACTGGTGCGCGCCACCCAGTCGCTGCTGGATCCGATCGGGCTGGCGCTGCTGCCCCGGATGACGCGCGAGCGCACCGAGCCAGGCTTCTGGCGGCACGAACTGCGCGCCCTGGCCGCCTGCGTGATCGTGGCGGCCGTCGCGGTGGCGGGGATCTGGATCGCCGCGCCGCTCGCGGTGCAGGTCATCTACGACGACGAGTTCCGCGCTGTGGTGCCGATGCTGCGGGTCGAGGTCTGCATCCTGGTCGCGACCGCCACCACCTCGTTCGTCACCACCGCGATCCTGCCGGTCCGCCAGGACACCGTCGGCATCATGATCGGCGCGGTGATCGGGACCGCGGTGGCGGCCACCGCCCTGCTGCTCACCCTGCGCACCCACTCGGTGTGGACGCTGGTGTGGGGCGCCGTGGCCGCCGAATTCTGTGTCGCGGCCTGGTATCTCGCGCGCACCGGGCAACTGGCCGCGCGCGAGCGGCGTCAGCCGGCGCTACCCGCCAGCCACTGATCCCACGGCAGCGTCCAGTCGCCGTTCTGCCACACCTCGAGCTGCGCGCCGCCGGTATTGCGCACCTCCACCACATCGCCTGGCTGCGCGAAGTTGAAGAACCACTGCGCATTCTCTTGACTGAGGTTGAGGCAGCCGTGTGAGAGGTTGGTATTGCCCTGCGCCCACACCGTCGAGTCGAGCTGATGCAGGTAGATGCCGTCGGTGCTGATGCGGGTCGCCCAGCCGATGGTCTCCTTGTACCCGAGCCGCGAGTTGATCGGCAGCCCGTAGGACGAGGAGTCCATGATCACCGGGTTGGCCTTGTCCATCACCGTGTAGGTGCCGGGCATGGTCCAGAACGTGAACGTCTTGCCCGCCACGGTCTCGGAGCCGCCGCGTCCCATGGAGGTGGGCATGGTGCGGATCAGCTGACCGTTCTCGAACACCTGCACCTGTTTGGTGTTGTCGTCGGCGATGGACACGTGCGAGGGCCCGATCACGAAGCGCGACTTCGCGTCCTCCTGCCCGAACAGCCCGTTGCCGACCTCCACGCCGTACAGGTTGGCCGCGACGTTCACCTTGGTGCCCGTCTTCCAGTACTCCTTGGGCCGCCAGTGCGCATTGCGGTTGTCCAGCCAGTACCAGGAGCCCTCCACCGGCGGATCGGTGGTGACGACCAGTCGCTTCTGCGCGGCCGCCCGGTCCGGGATGTCCTCGTCGAAGTGCGCGACGATGACCATGCCCACGCCGTAGCTGTTGCCGTCGACGATGGCCTGCCCGCCCGTGGTGTTCAGGTACACCTTGGTCTGGTTCTTCGGGTTGATGGTGGTGAAGGTGGAGGTGACCGGCCCGGTGGGACCGGTCACATCGACACCGGAAGCCTTCAGCGTGTAGGTGCGGCCGTAGCCGAGCTGGTCGTTGGGCTTCCACGCGGTCTTGTCCGGCGTGTAGGTGCCCTCGATGACCTTGCCGTCCTCATTGCTGAGCACGACGTCGGTCAGCACGCCCCCGGTGGTGCTCACCTTCACCGGCGCCGACGGATCCACCTTGTCCGAGCCCGGCGCGGGCGACACCACGATGGACTGCTCGACCGGCGTGCGCGGACCGACCTTCCCGCTCGGGAGATTGGACGAGCAGGCCGCCAGCACCAGCGTGAGCGTGACCAATACGCTCGCTGCGGCGTTCGTCCGAAAACGGCGGGGTGGCATGGCTTCCCTCCTGTAATCGCCGTGCGCCGCATCGCTGCACAGCATCTTGTTACTGCCCAGCGTAGTAGATTACTCGCCGTTTCCGATCTTCCATCACCAGGTCATCCCTGAGAAATGACACCGATGTGAGACCCGCGAGCGACACGCCGGTCGGCAGTGGTCATTTCAGCGTCTTTTCCTTGATAGCGAGTTGCTGTTACCCCTTCTGGAGGGTCACCTCGCGAATTCCCAGCGCCTCGTGCAGCTTGCCCGCGGGCAGGGTCACCGGTGTGGGCGCGGGCCCGTCGCCGGGCTTGGACAGGGGATAGGCGGTGGTGGTGCCGCTGTAGAAGGTGACATCGCCCTCGGTCTTCGTGAACAGCTGGTGCACATGGCCGTTGAGACAGGTGGCCGACGCGAACCGTTTCAGGTGGCTGAGCGCCTACGCGGCATCGTCTGTGCCCCAGCCCCATTGGGGGTGCATGGCGAACAGCGGGATGTGGCTGAACACGATGATCGGTGTGTCACTGGACAACCCGGCCACATCCTTCTGGACGAAGTCGAGCTGATCCTGCCCGAGATGGCCGAGGTTCTTCAGGTTCAGCGTATTGACCAACCCGATCACGTGCGCGCCCGCGATGTCGAAGCCGTACCAGCCGTCGCCGCGCATATCATTTCCGAAGACCGACCGATATCGCGAAGCGCCGTATCACTCGAATCATGTTCTCCCGGAACCGTGAACACGTGCGGCGTCGACAGCCCGCCCATCATCTGCTCGACCTGATCGAACTGCTCCGCCGTGGCCAGGTGGGTCAGATCGCCGGTGTGGATCACGGAATCGGGCTGATAGCCCAGCGAATTCACCTGCGAGATGGCCTCGGAGAAGATGTCGGTGGCACTGGTGTCCCGCATCCATCGAAGAACTCGAGGCGTGTCCACGTCTGTCAGTGGATAGCGGGCGGGGTTACAGCGCGGACCCTTTTTCGACCGCATCGACCCCGGACCCTGCCCTAGCGGACGGGGCGCAGCAGTTCGCCCAGCACCAGCCCGTGGACGGTCTTCGCGGCCACGACCAGCCAGGCGACGACCAGCAGTGCGAACAGGGCCACCGCGGTGACCGCGAACAGATCCGCGCCGGTGTGGCCGTAGAGGGCGGTGCTGCCGGTGACGCAGCAGCCGACCGGGAAGGTGAAGCCCCACCAGGTCAGGTTGAACGGCATCGAGGCGCGGGCGTGCCAGGTGACCGCGACCGCCAGGGCAAGCCACAGCATGGCGAATCCCCAGGTGGGAACACCGAACAGCACGGTGAACACATCCATGCCGGCGGCGGTGCGCTCGTCCACCACGCCCGGGGCGACCCCGGCCAGCCCGCTCGCCGCGGTCACCGACTGGCCCAGCGGGCCCAGTACCAGCCACACGGTCGCGACCATCCCGGCGGGCGGCAGCCCGTGATGCAGCAGCCGCGACCAGATCAGGGTGGTGGTGACCAGCGAGGCGATGAGGCTCAGGCCGAACATGGCCAGGCACGCCACGAACATGGTCAGCCGGGCCTGCCCGGCGGGAGCGTGCGGCACCAGCAGTGCGCCCAGCGCCGCCGACACCATGGGCGGCACCACCGGCATGAGCCAGCCGCCGAACGCCGAGTCGGGATCGAACCGGTGCCGGGTGATCATCCGATAGGGGATGCTCGCCGCGGTCAGCAGCCCGAGAACCGTTCCCGCCGACCACAACACCCAGTCCACGGTCACGGCGGCGGACAAGCCGATGACGTCCTTGCCCAGCAGCAGGGTGCCCGCGCCGACGGTCATCAACGCCATGGGCGCGGCGCCGTAGAACTGCATCATCACCGGGTGCATCCCGTGCCCGCGGGCCTCCTCGGGATAGCGCCGCCAGTGCAGCACCCATGCCCCGGCGAGCACGATGAGGATCAGCGAGGCCAATGCCCACGCGACGGTCGCGGCGCCCCGCAATCCGGGGAACTGCGTCGGCAGGGTGGCCGCCGCGTTCCCGATGATCCCGGTCCCCATCACCACGGCGAACCAGTTCGGAGCCAGGTACCGCAGCGGCTCCCGGCCACCCGAGCGTTCCCCCGCCGCCGTATCCGCGCGGGCGGCGGTCGCGGCGGGAACGGTGCGGCGGAAAGTCACTGTGGTCATGCCTCAACCTTGGCCCGACCGCCCTTCCGCCGGTAGCGGCCGCATTCCGATGGATGCATAGACTCGGTCTATGTCCTGGTTCAGTGAACCGATGGGGCCGCCTTGCGAAGGACCTCCAGGAACGCGCGCATCCACCGCGGATGGTCGGGCCAGGCGCGGCCGGTGACCAGATTGCCGTCGACGTGATCCGGGCTGTCGACCCAGCGGGCGCCGGCGGCGGCGATATCCGGTTCCAGCGTCGGGTAGGCGCTCGACGAGCGGTCGCGCAGCACCCCGGCCGCGGCGAGGATGAGCGGGCCGTGGCACAGGGCGGCGATCGGTTTGTCGGCCTGCGCGAAGTGCTGGACGATGCGGCGGCAGTCCGGATCGCCGCGTAGATACTCCGGCGCGCGGCCGCCGGGCACGACCAGGGCGGCGTACTCGGCCGGATCGACCTCGCCGAACGCCAGATCGGCGGGCCAGGTGCGGCCGAGCTTCTCGGTATAGGTGTCGAAGCCCGCGGTGAAATCGTGGACCACGAACTGGAGTTGTTTGCGTGCGGGAGCCGCGATATCGACCTCGTACCCCTCCTCCAGCAGCCGCTGGTACGGGTACATGACTTCGAGGTCTTCGGCGGCATCGCCGGTGATCAAGAGCACCTTCGTCATGGCGCACCTCCCAGTCGATGGTATCGGGATCGGCAGCGCGCCTACGGGTTTTCGGTTCAGGCGAGGGCTCTCGGTTCAGCCGACGATCCAGGCGCGCCGGTCGGTCGGCGCCGGGCGCAGGTGGCGCACCACCGCCAGGTCGGCTGGCTCGGCGTGGCGGGTGTCGTAGCGGTCGAACACCGCGGCCAGTTCCGGTGACCAGCGGGCGAATTCGGCGCGGATCGGGCCCTCGGTCTCCAGCTGGCACACCACGCCCAGCGCGGTGAGGAAGCAGCGCGCGAAGGGAGTGAAGTAGGCGGGCATGTCCAGTTGGCGGTGAACGTTCGAGAGCCGGGGCGCCAGCACCGAGCGGACGTGGCCGCGCAGCCAGGCGGTGGTGAGGCGGAAGGCAGGCACGGTGAGCGGCTCGCCGACGGCGTCCAGCCCCTCGGCGAGCGCGGCCACGTCGTAGTCGCGGCCGGGCTGGACGAAGCCGTGGCGGCGGACCGCCGCGTCCAGTTCCGGGATGCCGCCGTTGAACGCGGCGTCCATCACCTCGCCGACCAGCTCCTCGAACCCCGGGGGTGGCCAGGGCGTGCAGGCCCCGAAATCCACCACGCCCAGCCGCCCGTCCGGGACGATCCGGAAATTGCCCGGGTGCGGATCGCAGTACAGCAGGCCGGTGCGGGTCCACGCCGAGAGCAGGAAGCGGATGATCAACATGCCGACCCGGCTGCGCTCGGCGGGTGTGCCCGACTCGATGATCCGTGAAACCGGTGTGCCGGTGAGCCATTCGGTGACGATCACATCGCCCTGCTGGACGATCACGTCCGGGACGGCGAAGTCCGGGTCGCCCGCGTAGGCCTGCGCGAAGCGGCGCTGATGTTCGGCCTCGGCCACGTAGTCGAGTTCGTCGGCCACGCAGGTGCAGATGGCCTCGGTCACCGCGGGCACGTCCGCGCCCGGTGCGAACACCGTGGCCAGCACCGAGAGTCGGCGCAGCTGTTCGAGATCGGCGAGCACCGCGGTGTGCGCGCCCGGATACATGACCTTCACCGCCACCGGGCGGCCGTCGTTCCACACCGCGCGATGCACCTGCCCGATCGAGGCGGCGGCGGCGCGGCGGTCGTCGAATTCGGTGAACCGCGAACGCCATTGGTCGCCCAGGCCCGCGACCATCGCCTCGTGCACGGTGGCGGGCAGCATGGTGGGCACCGATTCCTGTAGCTGGGTCAGCGCGGTCCGGTAAGGCGAGGCGATCTCGGCGGGCAGGGCGAGTTCGTAGAGCGAGAGCAGCTGGCCGAGTTTGGTTGCGCAGCCCTTCAATTCGCCGAGCACCTCGAAGATGTGCTGGGCGGTGCGCAGCCGGATCTCGGAATCCACCTCGGCGGCCGAATGGCCCAGGGCGCGCTTGCCGACCCCGGCGGCCTGGCGGCCCGCGAATGCGACCGGGAGACTGGCGATCCGGGCATTGCGGACGGCAGCGCGGATCGGCGGGCCGCCGGGGTCGCCCGCTGTCCGTTCCCGGATTCGCCGAATCGACATTGCTCACCCCATTGTGTGCGCGGCAGGGCCATCGAGTGCACGGCAGCGTCAGGGTCTGCGGAATAGCCCATGCACGTGCAGTTTGGCACACCAGAGCTTAAACTGTCTGGGACGTATCCGAAAGTTGTCGAAAGGTGACGGGATGGGTGCCCAGACGGTCGTGGCCGATGTCGCCGACGAGCTCGCTCGCCGCGTCGCGACCGGGGAATACGCACCCGGAGACCTGATGCCGTCGGTTCGCCAGGTCGCCGAGGAATTCGAGATGAACCGGGCCACGGCGCAATTGGTGCTGGGCCGGTTGGAGTCCTACGGCTTCGTCGACGCCCACCGCGGCCGCGGGTTCAGCGTGCGCGACGTGCGCCGCGCCGGCGGGGTGGACGTGTACCGGCGGCTGTTCCGGCTCAGCCTGCACGCGCCCGAGGTCGCCTCGGAGATGTTCGGCAATATCGTGGCCGCCGAACGCGCCATCGTGCTCGACGCCCTGCTCGACTACACCGCCGCCGAGCGCGGCATCGCGCCCGCGGAACTGACCGCCCGGGTCGACGCGCTCGAAACCGAGGCCCGCGCTCCGGAACCCGACCACGCCCGCCTGCTCGACATCGAGCTCGGCCTGGTGCGTGCGATTCTCACCGACCTGGGCCACACCATGCAGCGCGCGGTGCTGAACTCGGTGGGGGAGATGCTGTTCGAGGTGCCCGAAGCGGTCGACGCGTACTTCGCGGCCGCCCCCGATCTGCACGTCCTGATGTGGCGCGCCCTGCTCGCGGTCTGGGAAACCGAGGGCGGGCCCTCACCGGCGCAATTGGCGCTGTTCGAGGACCTGTTCGCGATGTACCACGACAAGGTGCTGGCCCGCTTCGACGAACCGGCGGGACTGGACCCGGGTGCGGGGACCCGTCCGCGCAGCGCGACGGCTTAGGCGT
>NZ_JBHWHH010000145.1:0-17921 GCF_042732555.1 Nocardia sp. NPDC059764 | reverse complement strand
CGGAACGGGTTGTCGCCCGGGGTGGTGGAATTAGCCGGAGATGTCGGCGTTCTCGCGGTCGTCGACGAGGTCCTCGTCGTCGTGGGCTTCGGAGATGGCCTTGCGGTTGTTCTTGCCGAGGGAGCGCTGTTCCGGTGCGCCGTCGAGGAGTTCGCTCTCGCGGTTGACGGCGGCGAGCATGGCCGGGACCGAGTCGAGCTGGCCGCGGATGCCGAGCAGCTGGGCCAGGACGCGGCCGCGGAGGACACGCATTTCCTCGGCGAGTTCCTTGGCGTGCGCGATCTTCCGATCGGCGGTGTTGGTCGCCGAGGTGATGAGGCGGTTGGCCTCGTCGGTGGCGTCCTTGATGCGCTGGGCGGCCTCGGCGCGGGAGGTGGCCTCGAGCTCCTCCATGGCGCGGGTCAGCTTGGTGCGCCGCTCCGCCATGGTGACCTCGAAGTCCTGCTGCGTCGCCTTGCGCTTGGCTTCGGACTCCTTGGTGAGACGATCGGCCTCGGCGTTGGCCGCCTCGACGATCTTGGCGGACTCGGAGCGGGCGTTGGCGAGAGTCTGCTCGAATTCGATTTCGAGAGCTTCGCGCTTCTCCTTGGTCTCGGAGAGGAGCGATTCGTACTTCCCACGCATTTCGGTGGCCTGCTGCTCGGCGATCGAGATCATCTCGGCGGCCTCGGCCTGAGCCTGGGCGCGGACCTCGGAGGCCTCGTCGGAGGCCAGGCGCAGCATGCGGGAGATGCGATCGGACATGCCTTCGGCGGTCGTCGGCGGCACGGACAGCCGGTCGACTTCCTTACGGAGCTCGTCGATCTCGTCCCGGGCATCCTCGAGCTGGGCGGCCAGGTTGCGGGCCTGGGCGGCGGCGGCATCGCGGTCGGTGGCGGTGACCCTTAGCTCGGCATCGAAACGGTCGAAGTAGTTACGCACCTCGTCACGGTCATAACCCTTCCGCACAACGGTAAAGGGCAGCGCGACGAAGCGATTGCGATCGGGCTCAGTGGACGACATGCCCCACAAACTACAGCCTGACCGTCGCGGATGGTGACCCGACCGCGAATGTTGTTACGCCCTCTTTAGGAGGGCGGAACACGGTACTAGTGAGTAGTTTTCGCGGCCGGTTCGACGAGTTCGACCAGCACACCGCCAGCATCCTTGGGGTGGATGAAATTGATGCGGGAACCGGCGGTTCCGCCACGCGGCTCTGCGTACAGCAAACGCAAGCCCCGTTCACGAAGTTGCTCGGAAACCGCCTCGACATCGGTCACGCGGTACGCGAGCTGCTGCAGGCCAGGACCGTTTCGGTCGATGAACTTGGCGATGGTGGACTCCTCGTTGAGCGGAGCCAGCAACTGGAGAGCGACCGAGCCCTCGGGCGTGCCGGGGACCGACAGCATGGCCTCGTGGACGCCCTGCGACTCGTTGATCTCGCGGTGGGTCTCCACCATGCCCAGATTGTCGCGGTACCAGGCGACCGCGGAATCCAGGTCCGGCACGGCGATTCCCACGTGATCGACGGCCACGACGTATTCCGACGGGATGAATGCGGTGTTCTCGGTAGTGCTCACAGGACTGACGGTAGCGCGCACCCGCATACCCCCGCCGAAGTGCCTGGAGTTACCGTGGAGTACGGCTCCGATGGTTGGCGGAGCCGTGACGACACACAGTAAGTGAGGCCCCACGTGACGACTACCTCCGTGATCGTGTCCGGTGCGCGTACCCCGGTGGGTCGCCTGCTCGGGTCGCTGAAGGATTTCAGCGGCTCCGACCTGGGCGGCATCGCCATCAAGGCGGCGCTGGAGAAGGGCGGGGTCGCGCCTGAGCAGGTCGACTACGTGATCATGGGCCAGGTGCTCACCGCCGGCGCGGGTCAGATCCCGGCCCGGCAGGCCGCGGTCGCCGCGGGGATCCCGATGGACGTCCCGGCGCTGACCATCAACAAGGTGTGTCTGTCCGGCATCAACGCAATCGCCCTGGCGGATCAGCTGATTCGCGCCGGTGAGTACGAGATCGTGGTGGCCGGCGGCCAGGAGTCCATGACCAACGCCCCGCACCTGCTCGAGAAGAGCCGTGAGGGCTTCAAGTACGGCGACGTGAACCTGCGCGACAGCATGGCCTACGACGGCCTGTACGACATCTTCACCGACCAGGCCATGGGCGCCCTCACCGAGCAGCGCAACGACACCGACAAGATCAGCCGCGAGGAGCAGGACGCCTTCGCTGCCGCCTCGCACCAGAAGGCGGCCGCGGCCTGGAAGAACGGCCTGTTCGCGGACGAGGTCGCGCCGGTCTCGATCCCGCAGCGCAAGGGCGACCCGATCGTGTTCGCCGAGGACGAGGGCATCCGCGCCGACACCACCGCGGAGTCGCTGGGCAAGCTGCGCCCGGCCTTCCGCAAGGACGGCAGCATCACCGCCGGTTCGGCCTCCCAGATCTCCGACGGCGCGGCCGCCGTGATCGTCATGTCGAAGGCCAAGGCGGAGGCGCTGGGCCTGAGCTGGATCGCCGAGATCGGCGCGGCCGGCGTCGTCGCCGGTCCGGACTCCACCCTGCAGGACCAGCCCGCCAACGCCATCGCGAAAGCCTGTGCCAAGGAAGGCATTTCGCCCGCCGATCTGGACCTGGTCGAGATCAACGAGGCCTTCGCCGCGGTCGGCATCGCGTCCACCCGCACGCTGGGCATCGACCCGGAGAAGGTGAACGTCAACGGCGGCGCCATCTCCATCGGCCACCCGCTGGGCATGTCCGGCGCCCGCATCGTGCTGCACCTGGCCAATGAGCTGAAGCGCCGCGGTGGCGGCGTCGGCGCGGCCGCCCTGTGCGGCGGTGGCGGCCAGGGCGACGCCCTGATCATCCGCGTGCAGTAAGTGCGATCCCGTAGCCCGAACCAGGCCCCGGCTCCGAAACGAGCCGGGGCCTGCTCGTTCGTGTGACCAGCTCCACTACGGGGCGTCGTAGCCGGTCGGGCAGAATGGGGGGCATGGGTGATCTGTTCGACCTGTCCACGGTCGCGAAGCGTGTGCGTTTCTTCGGCCTGCTCGAGGTGCCGTCCTGGGTGCTGCTGTTCATCGGCTCGGCCCTGAAGCGCGCCGACGCGCTGGGCATCGCCGATCAGCCGATCAAGTGGCCGGTGATGGTGTTCGGCATGCTGCACGGCGTCGTGTTCCTGGCGTACGCGATCAACTGCCTGCTGGCCTCGCGTGAGTTCGAATGGCCGGGCAAGACCACGCTTCTCGCGCTGGCGTCCTCGGTGGTGCCGTTCACCTCCGTGCTCTTCGAGCGGTGGGCGATCAAGACGGGTCAGCTGGGTGAACTGAGCGGAGCCCCGGCGCCCGCCGCCGCCGCTTCGTGACAAACTGGATGGCGTGACTCGACCCGCACGCCGTCCTTCCGCCGCAGCCGCCGCCATGTCGGGCGCTGTGGACCTGTCCGCTCTCAAGCAGCCGGCCGCCCCCGCGGGGGAGGTCCCGGGTGACCACGTCGTCACCGAGGCCAATTTCGAGGATCGAGTGCTGCGGCGCTCCACCCAGGTCCCGGTGGTGGTGGCGCTGTACTCGCAGCGCAGCCCGGGCAGCATCGAGCTGGTGAAGCTGCTCGAGCAGCTGGTCGGCCGCAGCGGCGGCGACTGGGATCTGGCCACCGTCGAGGCCGAGGCCAATATGCGCATCGCGCAGGCCTTCGGCGTGCAGGGCATTCCGACCGTGGTCGCGGTGGCCGCGGGCCAGCCGCTCGCCGACTTCACCGGCAATCAGCCCGAGGAGCAGGTGACGCAGTGGCTGGCCGCCGTGGTGGACGCCGTGCGCGGCAAGCTCCCCGGTGTCGGCGAGGGTGACGCCGCCGAGCCGGAGGCCCCCGAGGACCCCCGTTTCGTAGCCGCCGAAGAGGCTTTGGAGCGCGGCGAATTCGACAACGCCATCGCCGCCTACCAGGACATCCTGACCGCCGAGCCGAACAATGTCGAGGCCAAGGCCGCGCTGCGGCAGGTCCAGTTCATCTCCCGCGTGCAGGATCTCGACCCGGCCGCGGTGGCCAAGGCCGACGCCGACCCGGCGGACCTGGACGCCGCCATCGCCGCCGCCGACCTCGAGATGTTCGATCAGCAGCCCGACGCCGCGTTCGATCGGCTGATCGCCCAGGTCAAGCGCACCGCCGGCGACGACCGCACCCGGGTCCGCACCCATCTGCTGGAGCTGTTCGAGCTCTTCGACCCGGCCGAGCCGCTGGTCGTCGCCGCCCGCCGCAAGCTGGCCGCCGCGCTGTACTGATTCCGAGATCATGGAGCTCCCACCGCGGGATTCGGACGGAATTCCGCGGTGGCAGCTCCCTTTCTTGTTCAGAGCTTGGGGAGTCCGGCGAGCGCCGCGTCGATGCGGGGCTGGGGCAGCTCGAAATCGGGGATGTCGCCCGCCAGATAGCGTTCGTAGGCGGTCATGTCGAAGTGGCCGTGCCCGCACAGCGCCGTGAGCAGGACCTTCTCCTCTCCGGACGCGGTGCAGCGGTTGGCTTCCTCGATGACCGCCGCGAGCGCGTGCGAGGGTTCGGGGGCGGGCAGGATGCCCTCGGTCTTGGCGAACGTGACCGCCGCGGCGAAGCATTCGCGCTGCTGTTTGGACACCGCCTCGAACAGCCCGAGCTCGTACATGTGCGAGAGCAGCGGCGACATGCCGTGGTAGCGCAGACCGCCCGCGTGCACGGGATCGGGGATGAAGTCGTGGCCGAGGGTGTGCATCTTCATCAGCGGCGTGAAGCCCGCGGTGTCGCCGAAGTCGTAGGCGTAGATGCCGCGGGTGAACGACGGGCAGGCGGCCGGTTCGACGGCGCGGATGACGGGATTCCCTCGGCCCGCGAGCTTTTCGCGCAGGAACGGCAGGAACAGGCCCGCGAAGTTGGAGCCGCCGCCGGTGCAGCCGATGATCACGTCGGGGGCGCGCTCGCCCGCCGCGGCGAACTGCTTCAGCGCCTCCTCGCCGATGACGGTCTGATGCATGAGCACGTGGTTGAGCACGCTGCCCAGCGCGTAGCGGGTGAACGGGTCGGCCGCGGCCACCTCGACCGCCTCGCTGATGGCGATGCCCAGGCTGCCGGGCGAATCCGGGTGGTCGGCAAGGATTTTCGCGCCCGCCGCGGTGACCGGGGAGGGACTGGCGTGCACGGTGGCGCCCCAGGTCTGCATGAGGGTGCGCCGGTGCGGCTTCTGGTCGTAGGAGGCGCGGACCATCCATACCTCGCAGTCGATGCCGTACTGCGCGCAGGCGAAGGACAGCGCGCTGCCCCACTGGCCCGCGCCGGTCTCGGTGGTCAGGCGGCGGGTGCCTTCGGCGGCGTTGTAGAAGGCTTGCGGCACAGCGGTGTTCGGCTTGTGTGAGCCCGCGGGGGAGACGCCCTCGTATTTGTAATAGATGCGTGCCGGGGTGCCGAGCGCCTTCTCGAGCCGGCGCGCCCGGAACAGCGGTGTCGGCCGCCAGAGCCGGTACACGTCGATGACCTCGTCTGGGATGTCGAGGTAGCGGTCGCCGCTCACTTCCTGCCGGATCAGTTCCATGGGGAACAGCGGGGCCAGGTCCTCGGGGCCGACGGGCTGCCCGGTGCCGGGGTGCAGCGGGGGCGGCGGGGGTTCGGGCAGGTCCGGGATGACGTTGTACCAACGCCGCGGGATCTCGGATTCGTCCAGTGTGATCTTGGTGCGCTCGTCCACGAGGCCCTCCCGGGCTTGATCCGGCTGTCCGTCCAGGGTGCGCCCGCAGCGGACCCGTTGGTGTGGAATTCGCCGGATTGTTCCTGGTGATGATCGATGGCAATTAGTAAGCTAGTGCGTATGATAAGCACGTACGAAGAATTGCTGGGCTCGGGAACGGAACTGCTCGCGCTGGACGCCCGCGCGGTGCGGACGAGCATCGACGTGGTGGCGGGGGCGACCTCGGGCGACTTGGACGCGTCCACCCCGTGCGAGGGCTGGACCCTGCGAGATCTGCTGGAGCACATGATCGTTCAGCACTACGGGTTCGCGGCGGCGGCTCGCGGGGAGGGTGATATCGGGCTGTGGAAGCCGCAGCCGCTGGGTGCGGACCCGGTCGGCGAATACCGCGCGGCGGCCGAGCACGTGCTGGCCACCTTCGCCGAGCCGGGCGTCCTGGACCGGCAATTTCCCCTGCCGGAGGTCCGCGACGGCATCGTCATCCCGGGGGCGCTGGCGGTGAGCTTCCACTTCATCGACTACGTCGTGCACGCCTGGGATGTCGCGCGGGCGCTCGGGCGGACCGTGGACTTCGACGACGACCTGCTGAGCGCGGCGCTGCCGGTGGCCGAGGCCGTCCCGCGGGGTGCGGAGCGGGAGCGGCCGGGCGCGTCGTTCGCGCCGGAAGTGCCCGGTGTCCAGGCGTCGGGGCTGGATCGGATTCTGGCGGTGCTGGGACGCTCGCCGGGCTGGCCGGAATAGGGACCTGTCAGTCGTGCGCGGCCGGTGGCGTGGTCGAGAGCCAGATCGCACTGTGCGGGGGCAGGGTGAGGGCGGCCGAGACCGGGCGGCCGTGCCACGGCTGCTGTTCGGCCGGGATCGCGCCGCCGGTGCCCGCGCCGCTGCCGCCGTAGGCGACCGCGTCGGTATTGAGCACCTCGTACCACGAATCCTGTTCGCACTCCGGCAATCCGATGCGGTAGCCGCTGAGCTGCCGCCCGGAGAAGTTGTACACGCAGGCGAGGATCGACCCGTCGGTGCCGTACCGCAGGAACGACAGCACATTGTTGTCGCGGTCGTCGGCGTCGATCCACGCGTACCCGCCCGGCGAGGTGTCCTGACTCCACAGCGCCGGATTCCCGACGTAGAGCCGGTTGAGGTCGCCGACCAGGGCCTGGATGCCGCGGTGCAGCGGGTTCTCCAGCTCGTGCCAGTCCAGTCCGCGGTCGTGGTCCCATTCCCGGAACTGACCGAAGTCCTGGCCCATGAACAGCAACTGCTTGCCCGGGTGCGCCCACAGGTAGGCGAGCAGCGCCCGCACCCCGCCCGCCTTGGCGTAGTCGTCGCCGGGCATGCGGGTCCACAGCGTGCCCTTGCCGTAGACGACCTCGTCGTGGCTGATCGGCAGCAGGTAGTTCTCGCTCCAGGCGTAGGTGAGGGAGAAGGTGACCTCGTTGTGGTGCCAGCTGCGGTGCACGGGATCGCGGGCCAGGTAGCCGAGGGTGTCGTGCATCCAGCCCATGTTCCATTTCATGGTGAAGCCGAGCCCGCCGACCTCGGTGGGGCGGGTGACGCCGGGCCAGGTGGTGGATTCCTCGGCGATGGTCAGCACGCCCGGATGATGCTTGTGCACGGTGGCGTTCATTTCCTGGAGGAAGGCGACGGCCTCCAGGTTCTCGCGGCCGCCGTGGATGTTCGGTTCCCAGTCCGGGCGGGAATAGTCCAGGTAGAGCATGGAGGCGACGGCGTCCACGCGCAGGCCGTCGAGGTGGAATTCCTCGATCCAGTACAGCGCGTTGGCGACCAGGAAGTTGCGGACCTCGTGGCGGCCGAAGTTGAAAACGTAGGTGCCCCAGTCGAGTTGCTCGCCGCGGCGCGGGTCGGCGTGCTCGTAGAGGGCGGTGCCGTCGAACCGGGCCAGCGCCCATTCGTCGCGCGGGAAGTGCGCGGGCACCCAGTCCAGCAGCACGCCGATGCCCTTGCGGTGCAGGTGATCCACGAGGAAACGGAAGTCGTCAGGGGAGCCGAAGCGGGCGGTCGGCGCGAAATAGGAGGTGACCTGGTAACCCCACGAGCCGCCGAAGGGGTGCTCGGCCACGGGCAGCAGTTCCACGTGGGTGAAGCCTTGGGCGAGCACGTATTCGGCGAGCTGTTCGGCGAGCTCGTGATAGTCGAGACCGGGCCGCCAGGAGCCGAGGTGCACCTCGTAGATGCTGATCGGCGCGCGCAGCGGGTCGGTGCGGGCGCGTTCCCGCAGCCATTCCCCGTCGCCCCAGGTGAATTCGCTCTCCGTGATCACCGAGGCGGTGGCGGGCGGCACCTCGGTGGCGAAGGCCATGGGGTCGGCGTGGTCGACCACGCGCCCGTCCGCTCCGTGCACCCGGTACTTGTAGAGCGCCCCGGGCCCGATGCCGGGCAGGAACAGTTCCCACACGCCCGAATCGCCGAGTCTGCGCATGGGCGCGGTGTTTCCGCTCCAGCCGTCGAAGTCCCCGATCACGGCGACGCCGCGCGCATTGGGCGCCCATACCGCGAACGCGGTGCCCGTCACCTCACCGTCGAAGGAGGGGTAAGTCGTGGGATGCGCGCCGAGCACCTCCCACAGCCGCTCGTGGCGGCCCTCCCCGAGCAGATGCAGGTCGATGTCGCCGAGGGTGGGCAGGAATCGGTAGCCGTCGGCCTCGACCACGGTGCGCCCGCCCGGATAGGAGGCGACGATCCGGTAGTCCCACAGCTCCGGGAACGGCAGGACGACCTCGAACACCCCGTGATCCCGGTGTGTCAGTGGATGATCCACCTCGCCGACACGGGCCGCGACCGCGTCCGCGTGCGGGCGCAGCACCCGGATGACGGTGCCGTCCGGATGCGGGTGGGCCCCCAGCACGGTGTGCGGATCGGGATGCGTGCCCGCCGCCAGCAGCAGGAGGTCACGCCGGTTCATCGGAACGATCTGCGATAGGCGAGTTCGGTGCGCGCGGCGGCGGGGACCGGCGGCAGGGTGAGGATGTGGGCGGCCGCGCGATGCGGGTCCAGGCGCACGTAATTGCTCTGGCCCCAGTGGTATTCCTCGCCGGTGATCTCGTCGGTCACCACTGGCCGGTCGTGCCATTCGCGGCCGATGGCGGGCAGGTCCAGCGACACCATGCCGTGTTCGGTCCCGAACGGGTTCAGGTTCACCACGACGAGCACCGCGTCACCGGTGGTCGGATCCATCTTCGAGAACGCCAGGATCGCGTCGTTGTCCACGGGGTGGAAGTGGATGCAGCGCACCTGCCGTAGCGCCGGGTGTGCGCGCCGGATCTCGTTGAGCCGGGTCAGCCACGGTTCCAGGGATTCCCCGCGCGCGGCCGCGGCGGCGAAATGCCGTGGGCGCAGCTGATATTTCTCCGAATCGAGGTATTCCTCGCTGCCGGGCCGCACCGCCTGGTGCTCGTACAGTTCGAAGCCGGAGTACACGCCCCAGGTCGCGCCGAGCGTGGCGGCCAGCACCGCCCGGATCGCGAACATGCCGGGCCCGCCGTGCTGCAGGCTCTCGTGCAGGATGTCGGGGGTGTTCACGAACAGGTTGGCGCGCGCCTCGTCGGCCTTGGCGGCGAGCTCCCGCCCGAACTCCTCGAGCTCGTGCTTGTGGGTGCGCCAGGTGAAATACGTGTAGGACTGGCTGAATCCGCGGCGGGCCAGCCCGTACAGGCGGGCCGGGCGGGTGAACGCCTCGGACAGGAAGATGATCTCCGGGTGCTTCTTGTGCACCGCGGCGATCAGCCATTCCCAGAAGTCCGCGGGCTTGGTATGCGGATTGTCGACCCGGAAGATGGTGACGCCCAGGCCGATCCAGTGCCGGACCACGCGCAGCACCTCGGCGTAGAGCCCGTCGGGGTCGTCGTCGAAGTTGAGCGGGTAGATGTCCTGGTACTTCTTGGGCGGGTTCTCCGCGTAGGCGATGGTGCCGTCGGGCATGGTGATGAACCACTCCGGGTGCGCGGTCACCCACGGGTGGTCGGGCGCGCACTGCAACGCCAGGTCGAGCGCCACCTCCAGACCCAATTCCCGGGCGGCCGTGACGAAGTCGACGAAGTCGGCCTCGGTGCCCAGCCGCGGGTGGATGGCGTCGTGACCGCCCTCGTCGGAGCCGATGGCCCACGGCGAGCCCACATCCTCGGGTCCCGCGGTCAGGGAGTTGTTGGGCCCCTTGCGGTTCACCTTCCCGATCGGGTGGATCGGCGGCAGGTACACCACGTCGAACCCCATGGCGGCGATGCGCGGCAGATCCTTGGCGGCGGTGGCGAAGGTGCCGTGCACCGGCTTGCCCGCGGCGTCCCAGCCGCCGGTGGAGCGCGGGAAGAACTCGTACCAGGAGCCGTACAGCGCCCGCTGCCGGTCCACCTGCACGGTGTGCAGCGGCCCGTGGGTCACCAACTCCCGCAACGGGGTTGCCCGCAGGATCTCGCCGACCTCGGCGCTGAAGGCGGGCGCCACGCGCGCGGGCAGCTGGGCGTCGCTGCGCAGGGCGGCCGCCGCGGCGCGCAGGATCTGCCACTGCTGCCTGGGCACCGCGAGCGCGGCCTTATCGAGCAGGCGCGCCCCGAGCTCCAGATCGTTGGCCAGGTCGACGGCGCTCTGCCCGACGGCCAGCTTGGCCTCGACGCCGGAGCGCCAGGTGGCGATGGGATCGCCCCAGCCCTCGATGCGGAAGGTCCAGCGGCCGGGGGTACTCGGGGTGAATACCGCGTTGAACACGTCCGGCTCGTATTCCGGGCTCATGCGAATGCGTTGCGTGCGTGCCGAACCCGGGCCCCGCACCGCGAGGGTCGCGGCCACGACCTCGTGTCCCTCGCGCCAGACCACGGTCCGGACCGGGACCACCTCGCCCACCACGGCCTTCGACGGCCGGCCGCCGGGGATCGCGGGGGCGGTGTCATCGATGGCGATGCGGCCGGTCACGCCTTCGAACTTACCGGAGCGGCTACTGCTGGCCCGGCTTGAGGAGCAGGAACAGGCCGTGCGCCTCGGCGCACAGCCGGTCGCCGTCGTGCAGGGTGGCGCGCACGAAGACCTTGCGGCCCTCCTGCCGCTCCACCCAGCCGTGCACCCTCAGCTCGGTGTTCAGCGGCGTGATGGACCGGTAGTCGACGTGCAGGAAGGCGGTGCGGGTGACCGCGCGCGTGTTCAACGCCACGGTCATGCCGAGCAGATCGTCGAAGCCCAGCGCGATGTGGCCGCCGTGCGCCGCCGCATTGCCGCCCAGGTGGAAGGTGCGGAAGGTGATGCGCGCGTGCACGCCCTCAGCGCTCGCGTCATCGATCAGGAACGGCGGCAGGGTGATATTGCCGCGCGCGGGCAGGTCGTTGCGGTGCCAGGCGGGCGCGTCCCACTCGTCGCCGACCGCGGAGTCGAGCTTGGCGTTGAGTTCCTTCAGCGTGGCGATGGCCTCGAGGGCGACCTCGTCGGTCGGGGAGGCCAGCCGGACCCGGTCCATCAGCCCGCGCACCTGCTCGATGAACTCCCCGTAGTGCGGCCCACCCCGGCTGGCGTCGCGGCCCAGGGTTTGGATCGGCCGAAACCCGCCCTCATGATGCTCCTCGGGGGCCAGTGCCTCGACCTGCTGCTCGCTCATGCGAAACACGTTATCGGTCGCTAACCGGATGCTCCGCGCGGGGATGCCGCTGACCAGCATCAGACCCGCTCCGAAGGTTCGCGGCCAAGCGCGGGGAGGCGGAGCGCTCGATTCTGGACTGCGGCTTGATAGACCTCCGCCTTGGAGCGGGGAGCGAACGGCTCCATAGACCTGCGCCGCGGAGGAGCGGAGGAGGGAAGAATCGAGACTTCGGGGCCGTGAACCAGCCCGGAGCGAGGCGGAGGGCAGAATAAGCACTGTGAAGGCATTGCGTCGATTCACCGTTCGTGCACATTTGCCGGAGCGGTTGGCTGCTCTTACCGAGTTGGCGACCAATCTGCGCTGGTCCTGGCATGGGCCTACACAGGACGTATTCGCGGAGCTGGATCCCCGGCTGTGGGCCGAGGTCGGGAACGATCCGGTGCGGATGCTGGGTGAGGTGCCGGCCGAACGGCTCGACGAGCTGGCCGTGGATGAGACCTACACGCGGCGGGTGGATGCCGCCGCCGAAGACCTTCGTGACTACCTGGCCCGGCCTCGCTGGTTCCAGAAGCAGCAGAGCGGGCCGCGTGGGATCGCCTACTTCTCGATGGAGTTCGGCGTCACCGAGGTCCTGCCCAACTACTCGGGCGGGCTCGGGATTCTGGCGGGCGACCACCTCAAGGCCGCCTCCGATCTGGGGCTGCCGCTGATCGGCGTCGGATTGCTGTACCGCTCCGGCTATTTCCGGCAGTCGCTGACCGCCGACGGCTGGCAGGCCGAGCACTATCCGGCGCTGGACCCCATGGGCCTGCCGCTGCGGTTGCTCACCGACGGCGACTCCGGTGCGCCCGTGCTCATCCACGTGTCCATGCCGGAGGGCCGAGTGCTGCGCGCCCGGGTGTGGATCGCCCAGGTCGGCCGGATCCCGCTGCTGCTGCTCGACTCCGACATCGCCGAGAACGATCCGGAACTGCGGGCCGTCACCGACCGCCTCTACGGCGGCGACCAGGACCACCGCATCAAACAGGAGATCCTGGCCGGGATCGGCGGCGTGCGCGCGGTACGCGCCTACACCCGCGCCAACGGCCTGCCCGATCCGGACGTCTTCCACATGAACGAGGGCCACGCCGGTTTCCTCGGCATCGAACGCATCCGTGAATTCATGGTCGCCGGAATGGATTTCGACACCGCGCTGACCGCGGTCCGGGCGGGCACCGTCTTCACCACCCACACCCCCGTGCCGGCGGGCATCGACCGTTTCGCGAGCGCGCTGGTGCGCCGCTACTTCGGCGGCGCGCACGGTGAACGCGAATCCCCGGTGCTGCCGGGCGTTTCGGTGGACCGCATCCTCGCCATGGGCCGCGAGGCCGATCCGTCGGTGTTCAACATGGCCCACCTGGGCCTGCGACTCGCCCAGCGCGCCAACGGCGTGTCGAAGCTGCACGGTGAGGTCAGCCGCGCCATGTTCGCGCCGCTGTGGCCGGGCTTCGACGCCGCCGAGGTGCCGATCGGCTCGATCACCAATGGCGTGCACGCCCCCACCTGGGCCGCGCGCGAATGGATCGACAAGGCCCGTGAGCTGATCGGCGACGAACTGGTCGAGGAGGCCCGCGGCTGGGAACGGCTCTGCGACGTGGACCTGCGCGAACTGTGGTCCACCCGCAATGCCCTGCGTGGCGTCCTGGTCGACGAGGTGCGCCGCCGGTTGCGCGCCTCCTGGCTCGACCGCGGCGCCGCCCCGGCCGAACTCGCCTGGGTCGACGAGGTTTTCGACCCGCGCGTGCTGACCGTCGGCTTCGCCCGCCGCGTCCCCACCTACAAGCGGCTCACCCTCATGCTGCGCGACCCGGACCGGCTGCGGGCCATGCTGCTCGACCCGGAACGCCCGGTACAGCTGGTGGTGGCGGGCAAATCCCATCCGGCCGACGAGGGCGGCAAGGCGCTGATCCAGCAGATCGTCCGGTTCGCCGACGATCCGGCGGTGCGGCACCGCATCGTCTTCCTGCCCGACTACGACATCTCCATGGCCCGCTACCTGTACTGGGGTTGCGATGTCTGGCTCAACAATCCGCTGCGCCCGCTCGAGGCGTGCGGCACCTCCGGCATGAAGTCCGCCCTCAACGGCGGTCTGAACCTGTCCATCAAGGACGGCTGGTGGGACGAGATGTGCGACGGCGAGAACGGCTGGTCCATCCCGACCGCCGACGGCGTCCGCGACGAGCACCGCCGCGACGACCTCGAGGCGTCCGCGCTCTACGAACTGCTGGAACGCGCTGTGCTGCCGCGCTTCTACGACCGCGACCACGACGACCTGCCGGTGCGCTGGATGGAGATGGTCCGCCACACCCTGCGGACCCTGGGCCCGAAGGTGCTGGCCTCGCGCATGGTCCGCGACTACGCCGTCGACTACTACGCGCCCGCCGCCGCGGCCTTCGGCGCGGTGTCGGCCGACGACTTCAAGGGCGCGCAGGACCTGTCGGGGTACCGCCGCCGCGTCGAATCCGCCTGGCCCACCGTGAAAGTCCTGCAGGTGGACAGCGCCGGGCTGCCCGACATCCCGGTGATCGGCGCGGAACTGGACCTGCGGGCCCGCATCGACCTCGGCGGCCTGACCCCCGCCGATGTCAGCGTGCAGGCGGTCCTGGGCCGGGTCTCACCCAGCGACGACCTCACCGACGTCCACAGCTTCACCATGCTGCACGCCGGAAACGATTCCGGCGCGGACGTTTTCACCATCCGGACGCCGGTGCCGATCTCCGGAGCGGTCGGCTACACCATCCGCATCCTGCCGCACCATCCGCTGCTGGCCTCGGACGCGGAACTGGGCCTGATCGCCTCGCCCAGCCCGTAATCGCGCTCAGGCGGGCGCGATCAGCGTCCGCTTGAGAATCTTCCCGGTCGTATTGCGCGGCAATGCCTCCAGGAAGGTGATGTCGCGCGGCACCGAGAAGCGGCTCACCCGGTGCCGGATGTAATTGCGCACCATCTCCGAGTCCAGCCCGGAGCCGGGCCGCGGCACCACGAAAGCCGCCAGGCGCTGGCCGAATTCGTGATCCGGCACGCCCACCACCGCCACCTCGCTCACCTGCGGCAGATGCGACAGCGCCTCCTCCACCGCGCGCGGGAAGACGTTCTCGCCGCCGGAGATGATCATCTCGTCGTCGCGCCCGGCCACGAACAGCCTGCCGGAGGCGTCGAGATACCCGATATCGCCGGTGTCGAGCATGCCGTCGGCCTCGTCGGGCGGGGTGGCGTCGGTGTAGCCGTCGAAGAGCATGTGATTGCCGACGAAGATCCGGCCCGTCGCGCCCACCGGCACCGGCCGCCGATCCGGGCCCAGCACCGCCAGTTTCGTGCCCAGCGGCGGCCGGCCCGCGGTGGTGGGGGACACCCGCAGATCCGCGGAGTCGGCGATGGACGCCCACGACACCTCGGTGGAGCCGTACACGTTGTAGAGGATGTCGCCGAAGGTGTCGAGGAAACGCAGCACCGTCGCACCGTCCAGCGGCGCACCGCAACTGGCCACGATGCGCAGGCTCGACAGGTCGTAGCGGGCGCGCACCTCTTCGGGCAGATCCAGGATCCGATTCACCATGATCGGCACCACCACCAGGGCCGTGACCTTGTGTTCGGCCACCCGGCGCAGCGTGTCCTCGGCGTCGAAATGGTCGCCCAGCAGCACCGTCGCCCGCACGGCAGTGGACATCTGCAGCGCCCCGAGCCCCCAGGTGTGGAACAGCGGGGCCGGGATGAACATGGTCTCGTTGGTGCCGAACGGGATTCGCGACAGCAGCGCGGCCACCGTCCCGAATCCCTTGGGGTGCGGGCGCCGCGCGCCCTTGGGCGTCCCGCTGGTGCCGGAGGTCAGCACCACCAGCCGGCCCAGCCGCGGCGCCTTGCGCGGCGGATCCTGGCGCATGGCGATCAGGTCCTCGATGCTGGTGCGGCCCGTGTCCGGCGGCGCGTCGTCGGCGGTGAAGCGGGGGATGTCGGCGGGCACGTGGCGCACCAGATCCTCGAACTCGCTGTCGGAGAACAGCGCCGAGAGCCGGTGCCGCTGCACGATCTCCTCGATCTGCCGCGCGGGCAGCCCGGTATTGAGCAGCACCGCGTCCGCGCCCGACTTGCCCGCCGCCACCATGCACTCGACCATGCCGGTGTGATTGCGGCACAGCAGCCCGATCGACGTGCCCGGACCGAAGCCGAGCGAGGTGAACGCGCCCGCGAGTGCGTTACTGCGCGCGTGCAATTGGTCGAAGGTGCTCGAGTACCGGTCGTCGATCACCGCCGCCCGGCGCGGGGAGTGCGCGGCCGCCGCCGCGTATCCGCCGCCCAGGCTGAACCCCCACCTGGCCAGGCCGCCGATCTGCCGCAGGCCCACATCGGGGCGATAGGTGCGCACCACGCCGGAGCTCACCATCTGCCGGACCACCCCGGCCTGCAACTTCATTCGCGAATCCTCGGCATTGACGATGCGGGCCGTCGGCGCGCCCTGGATCAGCTCGGCGACCCGCTCGAGCCCTGCCACCGTCCAGGTCACCACCGCGTTGTTCGGCAGCCGGGCGAGCAGCGGATGCACGTGCACGGCCTTGAAATAGGTGACGTAGATGCGGGTGTGCCCGGTGTCGCCGCGCAGCCGGACGGTCGCGAAGCTGCCGTGCTCGGAGTGATGCAGCTCGAAACCCTCACCGGAGCGGGTGATGTGCAGCTGGACCCGCACCACGCGGATCTCGGTATCCGCGCCGCCGACCCGGAAATTCCACGCGGGGTGCGTATCGACGGTGTCTGCGGGCTCGCAGGCGCCGATTCCAGGAAATAGCCGGGGGTAGGTTTGTGGATCGATCAGGACGTCCCAGAGCGCTTGGCGGTCGATCGCGAACTCCGCGACCGCGTCGATGACTTCGGTAACCACTGGCGTACAACTTCTGCCTGGCCGGTTCCCCTGATCAACCCCGGCGGATTACGTATTTGTAACGTCCCAGACAATGGCGGTCAAGGATCTCGAATTACCGGCCGGTAATCAGTTTATTTGCGGATTAATTGCGCTGGTGATGCCCGGAAACCAACGCTCTGGCAGGTGGGATTGCCCACAGTTCGCCGGGGTGGTGAGCGAACCGACCCGTCCGACCAACTAGCGTGACCAGCAGCCTTTGTCCTCCGGCCGACTGGAGATCCCCACCTATGAGCACCGACGTCCTCACGCGCACCAAGGGGCGCGTCGACCGGTACTTCGGCATCAGCGAACACGGTTCCACCCTCGAGCGCGAGCTGATGGCCGGCACCGTCACCTTCCTGGCCATGTCCTACGTGCTCGCGGTGAACCCGCGCATCCTCGGCGACGGCCCCGGCGGCGATCTCCACGACAAGGGCATGCCGGTCCAGGCCGTGTTCACCGCGACCGCGGTCGCCGCCATCTTCGGCACCCTGGTCATGGGCCTGTGGGCCAAGTATCCGGTCGCGCTCGCGCCGGGCATGGGCCTCAACGCCTTCTTCGCCTACACCGTCGTGCTGCACATGGGCATTCCGTGGCAGGAGGCGCTGTCGGGCACCTTCCTGTCCGGCGTCATCTTCTTCATCCTCGCGGTGACCAAGGTGCGCGAGAAGATCATCGAAGCCATTCCCATGCAGATGAAACTCGCGGTCGGCGCGGGCATCGGCATGTTCGTGGCCTTCCTCGGCCTCAAGAGCGCCGGGATCGTCACCTCCGATCCGAACACCTTCGTGCACCTGGGCAACTTCCACCACGGCACCACCCTGCTGGCGCTGTTCGGCCTGGTCGCGACGGTCGTCTTCCTGGTGCTCGGCTGGCACGGCGCGGTGCTCTACGGCATCCTCGCCACCACCGTGGTCGGCATGGTGACCGGTCTGGTGAAGCTGCCGGACTCGGTGGCCGCGCTGCCGCACGGACTGGATCAGACCTTCGGCCAGGCCATCATCCACCTGCCGGGCGCGTTCACCGGGCAGATGGTGGTGGTCGTGCTGACCATGCTGTTCGTTGACTTCTTCGACGCCTCCGGCACCCTGATCGGCGTCGCCAACCAGGCCGGGCTGCTGGGCAAGGACGGCAAGCTGGAACGCGCCGGACAGGCCCTGGCCGCCGATTCGGTGGGCACCGCCGCGGGCGCGGTGATCGGCACCTCGAGTACCACCGCCTACGTGGAATCCACCGCGGGCGTCTCGGCGGGCGGGCGCACCGGCCTGACCGCGGTCGCCACCGCGGGCTGGTTCCTGATCGCGCTGTTCTTCTTCCCGATCTTCGCGGTGTTCGCCGACGTCTCGGCGGTGACCGCGCCCGCGCTCATCGTGGTCGGCGTGCTGATGGCCCGGGCCCTGGGTGAGATCGAGTGGAACAAGCTCGAATTCGCGGTGCCCGCCTTCATCACCGTGATCATCATGCCGCTGACCTACTCCATCGCCAACGGCATCGCCATGGGGCTGCTGTTCTATCCGATCGTCATGATCGCGAAACGGCGTGCGCGCGAGGTGCATCCGATCATGTGGGTGCTGATGGCGGTGTTCCTCTACTACTTCTGGTTCCTGGCCGAGTAGGGCAGTCGAGTAGGGAAGGCGAGCTCTCGAGCGAGCCGGGTTTCGGGCGCGAGGCGGAATAGCCGCGCGCCCCCGCGCGGTGGGGGCCGGCGGTGGGCGCCGCAGCCGCCC
>NZ_JBHWHH010000144.1:0-18137 GCF_042732555.1 Nocardia sp. NPDC059764 | reverse complement strand
CCCACAGAGGGATTGCGCTGCGGCATCGCACCGGTCTGACCCGGCTGCGGCGCTCCCCCCTGCCCCGGACCACGCGGCGCGGGTCCCGGCTCCCCCGGTGCGCCCGGTCGCGGCGTCGCTCCACCTCCCAGCGCTTTGCCGCCCGGAGCACCTTGACGCTTGAGCATATTGGCGGCGAGGCCGCCCCGCGGCTGCGCCGGGGGCTCGCCCTGGCCGCGCTGCGGAAGGTTGGATCCCGGCTGAGCGGCGGGCGCGGACGGACCATTCGCACCCGGATCCCGCACGGGTAGGCCCGGTCTCGCCCCACCCGGCGCGGAACCGCCCGGCGCGGACACGGTGTGCTTGACGGTCGGACCGTTCACACCCGGTTGACGGGTCGGCAGACCACCCGGCACCTGGGCGCCCGGCTGGCGAGTGGGCAGACCGGTGGCGGCACTGGCCGCGGCCGGGGCGGCAGGAGCCGGGCTCGGGGCGGCGCCCGCCGCCGTGCCCGCCGGAATCGGCCCGCTCACACCCGGATCCACGGTGACCATGACATTGCCGGTCGCCGTGCGGGTGACCGCGCGCATCTGCATGGAGGCCGGGGCACCGGCCTGGTTGCCCGCACCCTGCGGCGCGGACGCCGTCGGGGCCGGAGCGGGAGCCGGCTGCTGCTGTCCCTGCTGCGGCGGAACCGAGATGGCGCCACCCGGCGAGACGATCAGCGGCTTGGGCACGTGCACGGTGACGGTCACACCCGGATCCCGGGCGGTGTCGAAGGTCGGGCGCAGGCGCACGGTCAGGCCGTGGCGCTCGGCCAGGCGGCCGACCACGAACAGACCCATGTGACGCGCGGTGTCCGGGCCGACCTCGGCCACGGCCTCCAGTCGCCGGTTGATCTCGGCCATCTCGGCCGGGGGCATACCGATACCGCGGTCCGCGACCTCGATCAGCAGACCCTGATCGTGGGCCTGAGCGAAGGTGAACTTGACGTCGGTCTCCGGCGGAGAGGCGCGCAGCGCGTTGTCCAGGAGCTCGGCGAACAGGTGCGCGAGGTCGGACGCGGCGGGCTCGACCAGCGAACCACGCGGGGTGGCGCCCAGCTTGACGCGCTCGTAGTCCTCCACCTCGGAGATGGCGGCGCGCAGCACGTCGGCGATCTCAACCGGCGCGGACTTGGTCCGGCGCTGCTTGGTACCGGCCAGAATCAGCAGGTTGTCGCCGTTTCGCCGCATACGGGCGGCGAGGTGGTCGAGACGGAAGAGGTTCTCGAGCAGGCGCGGGTCCTTCTCGTCGTACTCCATCGCCTCGATGAGCGAGAGCTGATGGTCGACGAGGGACTTGGAGCGCCGTGCCAGGGTCTCGAACATGTCGTTGACCTGGGTACGCATGGCGTGCTGGGCGGCGGCCAGGCGCAGCGCCTGACCGTGGATGTCGTCGACGGCGCGAGCCAGCTGGCCGACCTCTTCGTCGGTGTGCACCGGCATCGGTTCCAGCGGAACGTCTTCGGGGTCGGCGCCCTCACGCAGCGCGGAGACTTCCTGGCCGAGGTCGTATTCGGCGACGCGCAGGGCGGCCAGGCGCAGACGGCGCAGCGGGACGATCATCGCGCGCGCGATCAGCACGGCCAGCGCCAGGGCGCCGAGGATGGTGGCGATCACGATGATCGAGTAGCGAATGGCGTCCGAACGGGCCGCCGCCGCGAGGTCCTCGACTCGGGACACGATGTCCTTGGTCGCGCCCCCCGCGATCGACTGATAGCCGTTGATGCTCGCGACCAGCGAGTCCTTCAGCTCGGCCACCGGCAGCTGACCGGCCAGCGCCTGCGGGCCGTTCACCAGCTGCACGCGGGTGTCCGCGCCACGCTGCAGATCGGCGACGGTCGCGTCGCCGTCCGGGAAGCGGTGGGCCAGCACGGCGAGCATCTGCCGCTCGGTGCTGACACTGATCTGGATGTCCTTGAGGCCATCCTTCGGGTTGCTGCGGAGCGCCTCCGCCATGCCGGCGACCTCGTTGAACAGCATCCAGCGGGTGTTCAGCGAGTCGACCAGGCGCAGCTTGGACTGGTCCACGTTCTTGTCGGCGATGGTCGCCACGATGGATTCCACCGTGCGCACGCTGTCGCCACGAATCCGCTCGACCTGGGCGACGGTGTCGGGAATCGACTTCGAGGGCGCGAGGCCCTGCGCCCGGATCGCCTTGGCGCCCACGATCATCTCGTCCAGCGCCGAACGAGCGGTGGGGAGGTCACTCAGCCGGGTCGCGGCCTTCTCGGCGAACGAGATCGCCGTATCCAATTGAGTGAGTTCCGGGTCCGAGGTCAAGGACTGGTTCGGGCCCAGCATGACCATCTGGCCACTGGCCACCTGCGCCGCGTCCGCACTGAGACCGGTGATCGCCGGGATCACCCCGACGTGGTCGGTCGCCGTCGAGAGCCTGCTCGAATCGGCGAACTCCGCCGAGATCCTGGACGCACCCAGCACAACAGCGACCAACAACGGCACGGCGAGCACCGCCGTGACCTTCCATCGCAGGTCCCAGTTGCTCAGCGCCCAGCGCTTATTGCTGCCGGACCTAGCGGCGTCACGCATCTCCCACTCACTTTCCAAACTGGCCCCAGCCACGCGCCATCAGCGAGCCTCCGAGCGATCGCACGCTCGGCTCGACAGACGGAGCTGACCGAGAACGGCGGCTGGCCGAGAAATTGCGTCCATGACGGCCGAAATATGTGACATGCGATTCTAACGGATCAATAACTTCTTGTGTGACCTCTTGGCAACCACCGGTCCCTGACCTGCCTATTCCAGGCAAAATCAAAGGTCGCGGCGCCCGCCCGGACGTCGCGTGAAGTCTGCCACAATCAGGCTGATCTATCGAGGCGGGCATCTTCAGCGCTTCTCAGGACACAAGGCGGAGCTAGGGAGTCACCGGGTTGAACGCGAAGCAGGAGTACCGACCGGCGTATCAGCTGAGCCTGGTCGATCCCTCGGAGTTCTGGCGCACCGCGGCCGAATCCATCAGCTGGGACGTGCCTCCCACCCAGATTCTCGATACTGCCGCCCGCCCGGCGGCGCGGTGGTTTCCCGACGCTCGCCTCAACACCTCCTACAATGCGCTGGATCGGCATGTGCGCGAGATCACAACTCCCGAAGGCTCTTCCGAGGGCCAGGAGGGAGGCCGCGCCCAACAACCGGCCCTAATATACGACTCGGCTATGACCGGGTCCAGGCGGATTTACACATATCGGGAGTTGCTCGACGAAGTCGCCCGATTTGCCGGATCCATGCTGCGACTGGGCGTCAAAACCGGTGACCGCGTCGTCATCTATATGCCGATGATTCCCGAGGCCGTGATCGCCATGCTCGCCTGCGCCCGGATCGGCGCGGTGCACTCGGTGGTCTTCGGCGGTTTCGCCGCCCACGAACTCGCGGCCCGCATCGACGACGCCGAACCTGTGTTGATCATCACGGCCTCCGGCGGCCTGGAACCCGGACGCCGCATCGAATACCCGCCGATCGTGCTCGCCGCCCTCGACCTCGCCGAGACCACCGCCCCGAGAACCGTGCTGGTCAAGCAGCGGGAGGGCTTCCCCACCATTCGTTTTCCGGCCGAGCAGGCCGCCACCGACTCGCTGCCCGCCTCCAGCGAGACCGTGGTCGCCCGGTGGCTCGATTGGGACGAGGCGCAGATCGGGGCGGAACCGGCCGATCCGGTGTCGATGGCCGCGACCGATCCCCTCTATATCCTCTACACCTCCGGCACCACCGGGAAGCCCAAGGGCGTGGTCCGCGACAATGGCGGCCACGCGGTCGCCATGGCCTGGTCCATGCGCAATATCTACGAGGTCGGCGCGGGGCAGACCATGCTCACCACCTCCGATATCGGCTGGGTGGTCGGGCACTCCTACATCGTCTACGCGCCGCTGCTGGTCGGGGCCACCACCGTGCTCTACGAGGGCAAGCCGATCGGGACCCCCGACGCGGGCACCTTCTGGCGCCTGGTCGACGAGTACCAGGTGGACGTGATGTTCACCGCTCCGACCGCGCTGCGGGCGATCCGCCGCGCCGATCCGGACGCCGCGCTCGCCCATCAGCACGATCTGTCCCGGCTGCGGGCGCTGTTCTGCGCCGGGGAACGCCTGGACCCGGCCACCTACGAGTGGACCGTGGAGACCCTGCTCGCCGACCGCCCCGACTGCCCGGTGGTGGACCACTGGTGGCAGACCGAGACCGGCTGGCCCATCTGCGCGAACCCGCTCGGACTGCAGCAGCTTCCGATCAAGCCCGGTTCGGCGTCGGTGCCGGTGCCCGGGTACCGGCTACGGGTGCTGGACTCCGAGGGCAACGCGGTCGCCCCGAACACCGAGGGCAATATCGTCATCGGGCTGCCGCTGCCGCCCGGCACCCTGACCACGCTGTGGAAGGACGACGAGCGGTACGAGCGCTCCTATCTCTCCGCCTACCCCGGCCACTATCTGACCGGGGACTCCGGCTATTTCGACGAGGACGGCTACCTGTTCGTCCTGGGCCGCAGCGACGACGTCATCAATATGGCCGGGCACCGGCTGTCCGCGGGCGGGATCGAGGCGGCCATCGCCGGGCATCCGGCCGTGGCCGAGACCGCGGTGGTCGGCATTCCCGACGAGCTCAAGGGACAGCGGCCGATCGGGTACGTGGTGCTCAAGACCGGCGTCGACATGGAGCCCGAGCGGCTGCGGGCGGAGATCATCGACCGGGTGCGGGAGCGGGTCGGGGCCATCGCCACCCTCTACGACGTGGTCGCGGTCACCTCGCTGCCCAAGACCCGGTCGGGAAAGATCCTGCGCCGCACCATGCGTCAGATCGCCTCGGGTGAATCCTTCGAGGTGCCGCCGACCATCGACGATGCCGCCATGCTGCCCACGCTGGAGAGGCAGATCCGCGATGCGGTGACCTTGATGGAGGACAAGGAGCGGATCGCCGCCGCCGAGGCCGCGGTCGCCACCACTCCGATCCGCCGCCCGGATCCGGCCGCCGCCGATCCGGCCGCTCAGCCCGGGGATCAAGCCGTCTCGGGCTAGCCTCAGAGTCTTTTCAGAATTGGCTCATCGACCTCCTAGAGCGGTCGTTTAGCGTCGGTCGGGCGCGCGGGAATCGCGCGCGACCCGTTGCTGTGCCTACTGAGAAGAAGGTCGCTGTATGAGCTTCGTCCGTAATCGTCGTGCCGGTGCGCTCTTCGGAGCCGGTGCGGTCGCCGCCGTCGCCCTCGCCTTCGCGCCCGCCACCGCCTCCGCCTCGCCCGCGGATCTGGTTGCGCCGCTCCTGAACTCCACCTGCAGCTTCGCCCAGGTGGACGCCGCCCTGCACGACAAGTCCCCGATGCTGGCCCAGTACCTCGATCAGAACCCCGGCTACAAGGCGGAATTGAAGGCCAAGTTCGACCTCTCCCCCGCCGAGCGACAGGCCGAGCTCGACCAGTACCTGCGCGACAACCCCGACGCCGCCGACCAGGCCGCGAGCGACCCGCGTGCGGGCGGAATCGCCGCCGCCATCCAGCAAGTCGCCGACTCCTGCCACAATTACTGACCGCCGCAGCGCAATACTGGTGGTGTGCCACCCCCGGGCGGCACACCACGCATGTTCGCGGCCCGTCTCGTTCCTGGACTGCGGCTTGATCGACCTCCGCGTTGTAGCGGGGAGCGAAGCGGAGGAGCGGAGGAGGGCAGAACGAGACCTCCAGGGCCACGAACCCGCCCGGAGCGAAGCGGAGGGCAAATTGGACGCAGCGGTACCTACAGTCCTGGTCGTCGACGACGATGAGGATGTGCTCGCATCGGTCGAGCGCGGGCTCCGACTGTCCGGTTTCCGGGTGGTGATCGCCCGGGACGGGGCGGCGGCGCTCCGCAGTGTCAATGAATTCGCCCCGGACGCGGTCGTGCTCGATATGAACATGCCGATCCTGGACGGGGCGGGCGTGGTGACCGCGCTGCGGGCCATGGGCAACGAGGTGCCGATCTGTGTGCTGTCGGCGCGCAGTTCGGTGGACGACCGCATCGCCGGGCTGGAGTCGGGGGCCGACGATTACCTGGTCAAACCGTTCGTGCTCGCCGAGCTGGTGGCGCGGATCAAGGCGCTGCTGCGGCGGCGCAGTGACGCGCCGACGTCCGCGATCCCGGGCGCGATCACCGTGGGGCCCTTGGAAGTCGATGTCGCGGGCTATCGGGCGCTGCTGCACGGCACCGAGATCGAGCTCACCAAGCGCGAATTCGAGTTGTTGTCCACGCTGGCCCGCAGCGCCGGGGTGGTGCTGAGCCGGGAACGGCTGCTGGAACTGGTGTGGGGCTACGACTTCGCGGCCGACACCAATGTGGTGGACGTGTTCGTGGGTTATCTGCGGCGCAAGCTCGAGGTCGAGGGCACCCCGCGCCTGCTGCACACCATCCGCGGCGTCGGGTTCGTCCTGCGGGCGCCGAAATGACCTCCGCGGCGGGCCCTTCCGCGCCCGGGGGCAGCCGCCGCCGCTGGTCCTACACGCTGCGGGTGCGCGTCGCCGCCGCCGCGGCGCTGGGCGCGACGGTCATCGTGGCGATCCTGAGCTGGATCACCATCTACGCCATCGGCCGCAGCAATATGGCCCAGGCCGATCAGCAGTTGTCGATGGTGTCGCGCCTGGTGTTGATCCAGCCGGTCTTCGCGGTCAATGTGGTCGACATCCTCGCGCCCAACAAGGAAATGGCGCTGACGGTCCGTCTGAACGACCGCGCGCTGGCCAGTACGCCGGTGAAACTGCCGGTGCTGCCGGTCGGCAATGCCACCGTCACCGTGGACGGCAATGCCTATCGGGTGCTCACCACCACCGAGGCGCAGCCCGCGGGACAGGTTGTGTCCCTGGGCATTCCGACCAATCAGACCGAGAAGACCATCAACGAGCAGCGGCGCTGGGTGTACCTGGCCGCGGCGCTCGCGGTGACCGCGTCGGCGGGGCTGGGCTGGCTGTTCGGCGGGCGCGCGGTGCGGCCGATCGTGAAACTCACCCGGGACCTCGACGAGCGCGGGCCCACCGGGGAATCGGAAGTCCCGCTCTCGGTGGACGGTTCGGGCGTGAAGGAGGCGGACAAACTCGCCGAGGCCGTCAACACGCTGCTGGAACGGGTGGATCGGGCGCAGGCCGAGACCGCCACCGCGCTGGAGACCGCCCGCGATTTCGCGGCGGTGTCCGCGCACGAACTGCGCACCCCGCTCACCGCCATGCGCACCGACCTCGAGGTGCTCAGCACCCTGGACCTGAACGAGGAACAGCGCCGCGAGATCCTCACCGACCTGCAACGCGGTCAGAACCGGGTGGAGACCACGCTGGCCGCGCTGGAACGGCTGGCCGCCGGCGACCTCACCCATGAACGCGACCATGTGGTCACCGACGTGGTCGAGCTGTGCGACGCCGCCGCGCACGACGCCATGCGGCACTTCCCGCAGCTGAAGGTGTGGATCGAGGCCGACGCCGAGCTCGTCACCCGGGGCCTGCCCACCGGGCTGCGGCTGGCCGTGGACAACGCGCTCACCAATTCCGCGCGGCACGGCGGGGCCACCGAGGCGCTGGTGACGGCGCATCGCGCGCCCGACGGACGCATCGTGATCACCGTCGACGACAATGGCCGCGGCCTGCCCGCCGACGAGCGGGAGCAGGTGTTCGCGCGCTTCTTCCGGGGCAGTCAGGCCACCAAGGGCGGGTCCGGGCTGGGTCTGGCGCTGGTGGCGCAGCAGGCCCAATTGCACGGCGGCCGCGCCTATTTCGACGACGGCATGCTGGGTGGGGTGCGGCTGGTGCTGGAGCTCCCCGATCGCGGGGCGTGGCCGCCGCCACCCGCGCGGATGTGAACGTACCGGTCTTTACCGAACTCTCAGACATCCATCAGAGCAGCGGACATACCCGGCCTCTACGGTCTGAATCGTGTTCGGAAAACGTGCTCGCTGGGTCCTGATCGTCCTGTTGCTCGCCGCCGCGGTCGCGGCGAGCGTCGTCGGCATCGGCCGCCTGCGGACCGCGCCCACGGCGGTCGCGCTCGTCAACGGCGATTCCGGCCCGCTGGGCGCGCGCATCGCGAAGGACTTGCAGGCCAGTGGAATCCGGCACTGGGAGGTCGTCGACGAGGCGAGCCCCACCGACTACGCCGCGGTGATCACGCTGCCCGCCGACCTGACCGCCGACATCAACTCCCTGGTCACCGACAAGCCGAAGAAGGCTCAGGTCACCGTGGCCACGCACGACCGCGCCGACCCGAACCTGGTCAACGACGCGGTGAGCGAGGTGACCAAGAAGGTCAGCGCGGCCGGGCTGGACACCCTGTTCTCGACCATGAACACCGCGCGCCTGCAGGTGTCGCAGATCGCCGGGACCTCGGGCATGCTGAGCGCGGGCGTGCAGGCGGCCGCGGACGGCGCGCAGCAGTTCTCCGGCGGCGCGGATCAGCTGACCGACTTCCTGGCGCAGGCGAAAGCCGGTGCGGGGCAACTGACTTCGGGCATCGACGCCCTGAACACCACCCTGTCGGCGGCGACCACGCAGGCGAATCAGCTTGCCACGGCACTGGATTCGACCGGCGTCACCATGTGGCAGGTCTCGCAGGCGGCGAGCGCGCTGTCGGGCGGGCTCAACGTGGTGGTGCCGTTGTTGCAGGGGCTGCCGATCGCCACGGATCCGCAATTGGCGAGTGTGATCACCCAGTTGCAGGGTCTGCGCAATATCGCGAATCAGGCGGATGTCCAGCTCAGTGGCTTCGCGAATCTGACAGGCACGCAAGTCACTCCAGATACCAAGGTAGGGCAGCTGCTGCGCGACGCGGCCGGACGACTGAATGACGCAAGCGCCCAGTTGAATCAGGGCGCGTCGCTGGCGCAGAGCATTCCCGCGATCGCCGATCAGGCCGGCGCCCAGCTGGTCACCGCCATGCAGGCGCTGACCGGCGGCGTGGCCCAATTGCAGTCCGTCACCAAGCTTCTGAGCAATCAGACCAACCAGGCCATGGGCGCGCTCCCCCAGCTCGGCGTGCCGCAGCAGACCGTGATCGCGGCCGCCCTGACCGATCCCGTGGACATCGTCCGAAAATAACGTTCGCAAACAATCAGCAACGATCAGCGATTCACCGGAGTACACTGTGCCCGAATTGCTCTAATCGACCCGTTTCATGAGCTCGTCCGCTTCATCCGCATCTTGGCTCCACTCAGCGCCCGGTATCGGAGAGGAAACGATCGTGAGCATGCTGATCGCCGCACACGACATGTACGGCACGGTTCTCGCCCAGCTCGGCAATCCCACCGCGGAAACCCCGCCCATGGCCGACAAGATGATGAAGATGTTCCGCTACTTCACCTGGTTCACCCAGATGTCCGGCATCGCGGCCATCACCTACGGTGGCGGGCGTTTCGCCTGGGAGAAGTGGGGCGGCGGCTCGGCCTCGCCCAAGATGGTCGCCAACGCCATGCTGGGCGGCGCGACCGCCACCAGCGCGGGAACCATCATGAACGCCATCGTCGGATAGCGATTCGGGAGAGAATGCGGGGGCCATACCCCCGCATCCTCTTGGGGAGGAACCGATGACCTACGGCAACGATCCCTACTCGCAGCAGCCGCAGCAGCCTGGCTTCGGGCAGCAACCACCCGGATACGGGCAGCCGCCACCTGGGTACGGGCAGCAGCCACCTCCCGGTTACGGCCAGCAACCGCCCGGCGGCGTTCCTGGGCAGCCCGGGGGCTACGGCTACCAGCCGGGCTACGCCGCGTACCCCGCCCCGCCCTACGCCAGCTGGGGCGCGCGGGTCGGCGCGTACCTGATCGACCGGCTGATCGTGTTCGTGCCCGCGGCCATCTTCTACACGCTCGGCTTCGTCATCGGATTCAAGGACGCCGACTGCGTGACCGAGCAGACCGACACCTCCTACAGCACCAACTGCTCGGGCGGGCTATCCGGCGCGGGCGTCGCGCTCATCGTCGTCGGCGCCCTCATCGCCTTGGCCGGCGCGCTCTGGCTCATCTACAGGGAGGGCACCACCGGCCAGACCCCCGGCCGGAAGATGCTCAACATCAAGCTCGTTCGCGAAGCGGACGGCCAGGTGCTGGGCTTCGGTATGGCCTTCGTCCGCCAGCTCTGCCACTTCGTGGACAGCCTCGCCTGCTATATCGGCTGGCTGTGGCCGATCTGGGACGCCAAGCGGCAGACCTTCGCCGACAAGATCATCGGCAGCATCGTGGTCAAGGTCTGAGATCGGACGAGGAGACAATAGTGCCCGCCGCGCGGAATGCGCGGCGGGCACGCGTTTTTCAGCGACCCGGAGGCGTCAGTTCACGACGTCCAGCAGGTCGATGACGAAGACCAGGGTCTTGCCCGAGAGCTGGTGACCGCGGCCGGCCTCGCCGTAGGCCAGCTTCGGCGGGATGGTCAGCTGACGGCGGCCGCCCACCTTCATGCCGGGGATGCCGTCCTGCCAGCCCTGGATCAGGCCGCGCAGCGGGAAGACGATCGACTCGCCACGGTCCCAGGAGGCGTCGAACTGCTCGCCGGAGTCGTACTCGACACCCACGTAGTGGACATCGACGGTGTCGCCGGGCTTCGCTTCACTGCCCTCACCCACAACGAGGTCCTTGATCACGAGCTCGGCGGGGGCGGGGCCGTCCTGAAACTCGATTTCCGGCTTGCTGCTCATGGGCTGTCCTCTTCGATTAGGGGATCGGAACGTGATCTACCCTATGCCCCGCCCATTCGGCCGCCCCGGGCGGAGGCGAAAATGGGCGAGTGGCCGAAGTGATCGATATCGACGACCCCGCCGATCCGCGGGTCGCCGATTTCCGCGACCTCAATAATGCCGACCGCCGGCCCGATCTGCCGGGCGGAAAAGGCCTGGTGATCGCGGAGGGCGTGGTGGTGGTGCAGCGCATGCTGGCGTCGCGGTTCACGCCGTTCGCATTGTTCGGCGTCGCGAACCGATATGAGCAGCTGCGCGAGGATCTCGCGGCGGTGGATATTCCGTATTACCGGACCAGTGCCGCGGTGATGGCCGAGGTCGTGGGATTCCATTTGAATCGAGGCGTGCTCGCGGGGGCTTATCGGCCGCGTGAACTCGGCGCCGCGGAAGTACTGGAGGACGCGCGCACCGTCGCGGTGCTCGAGGGTGTGAACGACCACGAGAACATCGGTTCCATCTTCCGCAACGCGGCCGGACTCGGCGCGGACGCGGTGCTGTTCGGCGACCGCTGCTCGGATCCGCTGTACCGGCGCGCCGTGCGCGTGTCCATGGGGCACGTGCTGCGGGTGCCGTTCGCCCAGCTGCCGCCGTTCCCGGCGGGCCTGGAGGTGCTGCGCGAGCGCGGTTTCCAGATCGTCGCGCTCACCCCGAACCCGAAGGCGGGCACCCTCGCCACCGCCATGACCGGCGACCGGGTGGCGCTGCTGCTCGGCGCGGAAGGCCCCGGGCTGACCGAGGAGACCATGCGCGCCAGCGACATTCGGGCCCGCATCCCTATGACTCCCGGCACCGATTCGCTTAATGTGGCGACAGCGGCCGCCATGGCCTTCTACGAGAGAGTGCGTGCGCAGTGAGTCATCCGCCCGACGGACCGTACGGATACGGATATTCCGAACCCACGCCGTGGGCCAGCGGCATCGCCGTGGTCGTCATGGTGGCGGCGCTGACCGCGACGGGCGTGTACGCCTTCGGGGCGGCGCTGGCGCAGATCCATCCGCTGCTGTCGGTGGTGGTCAATCTGATCGCGGTGGGCGGGGCCGCGCCGACGGCCTGGCGCTGGCGGTTCGCCCCGGTGACCCGCTGGGTGATCGCGGGACTGGGCGTGGGCGTGCTGGTGGCCTGGCTGAGCCTTCTGCTGTCCTGAACCGGCCGGGGAGAATTCGGTCAGGAGACGCGGTCCCGGCCGCGCAGCCAGCCGAACAGTCCGCGTCTGCCGTTGCCGTGCTCGATCGGGGGTTCCGGTGCGCTGTCCAGCCGCGGCGCTTCGCCCCGGGGGTACAGCGAGAATCCGCAGACCTCGATCTGGTCGGGGGTCGGGGCGTCCGCGGAAGTTTTGCCGCGGTAACGGAATCCGAGCCACTGCTCGTTGGCGGCGTCCGCGAAGGCGGGCGGATCGAAGGGCAGCAGCTGTGGGTCGAGCAGTTCGCCGGGGGCGAGGACGATCGGATGCTCGCCCGCCCAGTACTGCCGCTCCCAGACCCGCGGCATGCCCTCGTCCTCGAGGATATTGACCCGGGTCGCGCTGAAGGAGCGGCGGAATTCGCCACGCTCCCAATGCGCGAACGCGCCCCAGCCCAGCGACAGGTCGTAGGAGACCAGGTAGGTCTGCTCGGAGGCGAGCGGGCGGACCAGCAACTCCGGCAGCCGGGTGGGCCGCGGCAGCGCGGCCTGGGTGGAACACACCACCGTGACGCCGGGATAGCAACCGATGTACATGGATTCGGGGTCCGGGCCCGCCCACACCTTCATGCTGCCGGAGGCGGCGGGCACCACGTCCCGGTCCGGATTGAGCTGCCGGGCGAGCGCGAAGGCGGCATCGGGATCGGGTCCCGGATGCGCGCGCAGCACGGCCACCGGATCGGGGGCGTCGACGTACCACAGGGATGAGACCGTTGATGGCACCGACGTCACCTCCCTCGCGCAATGGCTACTTTCGAGCAACGCATAGCGGCCGGTCGGAGCCTAAATCGATCGGCCGGGACCGACCCGCCAACAGGATTGAATCTACCCCCGCGACAGCCCGAAATGCGGCTGTTGCCAACGCCGTTTCGCGGCGCGGCGACGAACGACATGCCGGAAGATCAGCAACCCACCGGCATTCGTGAAGATCGAAAAAGCGTCAGCGACTCGAGCCGAACGCGATCAGTGACCCGAGCTGCGCACGCCTAGAAGCACGTCCTCCCAGGACGGCATCGGCGCCTTGCCGCCACGCTTGGCCCGATTCGGCTTCTGCGCGTTGGACTTCGCCGCGGGCTGCGCGGGAGTCGGTGCCGCTTCCGGGGCGGGCTCGGCGGCCGGAGCCGGAGCGGGCGGGGTCGCGGGCGGCACCGGGGCGGTCGCCGCCGGAGTCGCGGGCTGCGCCGGAGCCGCCGGTTCCTTCGCGGCCGGAGCCGGAGCGGGAGCCGGAGCGGCCGCGGTGGTCACCGGCACGGTGCCGTCGCCGACCGCGGCGCGCTGCTCGTAGTAGTCATCCACGTTCTGCTGCTGGGCGACTCGCGCGGGGGCGGGCTCGTAGTCGGAGCCGCGCTCCTCACGCACCACGGGCGCGGGCGCGGGAACCGCCTCCACCACCGGATCGGTCTGGTCCGGCAGGATGGTCGCCAGGCCGCGCAGGGCCCGGCCGAAGTCGGGGTCGATGAGGTCGGAGGCCGGATCGTCGAGCGGCACCACGGAGCCGCCGTGCGCGTCGGGCTGGTAGCGCCAGTGCGCGGCGATCACCGAACGGCCCGCCTGCCACTGCAATTGGGCCACCCAGTAGCCCTTCTCGTCCTTCCAGGCGTCCCATTCGGCGACCTCGATATTGTGGCCGCGCTCGGCGAACGCGGCCGACACGATCTCGATCAGGGTCTCCACGGCGGGGCCGTCGTTGCGGACCGGGTGCGCCTTCTGCGCCAGCTCCGCGGCCCGGGCGCGTTCCAGCAGAACGGGATACGCGAAACGTTCGACGCGAGACAGCGGCATGCCCGACTCTTCGGTGACCTGCTCCACCGAGGCGCCGGCACGGATACGAGCCTGGATATCGCGAGGGCGCATCGTGGCTTCCGTTTCGATCTCGATTTGGCCGAATCGGGCAAGATCTCCGCGGGCGGCGGCGCGCAGTTTATCGTCGGCGGCAAGCCGGTACTTCTGGCCGCTCTCCGTATCGATGCACACGATATGCGTGGAATCGGGCGTCAATCCGATTACTCGAAGTTCACGCACCGTTACCTCCTGTTCGCTGCGCAACTCACAGCTATAGCTAGGCTCGCGACACCGCCCACGTTCTGGAACAGTAGTGCACTTCTGTGAATCATGGGGCAAGACACGCGGCGCGGAAATCTGTTCCCAGACTTCCGCGCCGCATTAGTGTGATCGATTCGCCTCAGCTCCGAAACCGGGTTTCGCGAGGCGCGTTCGCCCGGTCAGATGCCATTTCTACTGATCAGCCGAGCTTTTCGACGACCCAGTCGACGCAGCGGGTCAGCTGCGACACATCGTCGGGGTCGATGGCCGGGAACATGCCGATACGCAGCTGGTTACGACCCAGCTTCCGGTACGGCTCGGTGTCCACGATGCCGTTGGCGCGCAGCACCTTCGCGACCTGCGCGGCGTCCACGCTGTCGGCGAAGTCGATGGTGCCCACGACCTGCGAGCGCAGCGCCGGGTTGCCGACGAACGGGGTGGCGTACTCGCTGGTCTCGGCCCACGAGTACAGGCGCGAGGAGGAGTCGGCGGTGCGCTTCACGGCCCAGTCCAGACCGCCATTGCCGTTCATCCACTCGATCTGGTTGGCGAACAGCAACAGGGTGGCAAGCGCCGGGGTGTTGTAGGTCTGGTCCTTGGTGGAGTTGTCGATCGCGATCGGCAGCGACAGGAACTCCGGGGTCCAGCGACCCGAGTTCTTGATCTCCTCCACACGCTCCAGAGCCTTCGGGCTCATCAGCGCGATCCACAGGCCGCCGTCGGAGGCGAAGCACTTCTGCGGAGCGAAGTAGTACACGTCGGTGTCGGCGATGTTCACCGGCAGACCGCCCGCGCCGGAGGTGGCGTCGATGGCGACCAGGGCGTGCTCGGAACCGGCCGGACGCGACACCGGGATGGCGACACCGGTCGAGGTCTCGTTGTGGGCCCAGCCGATGAGGTCGGCCGACGGGTCGGAGGTCGGCTCGGGGGCGTCGCCCGGCTCCGACTTCACCACGATCGGGTCACCGATGAACGGGTTGCCCTTGGCGACCGAGGCGAACTTCGAGGAGAACTCGCCGTTGCTCAGGTGCAGCGACTTCTCGCGGATCAGGCCGAAGGCGGCGGCGTCCCAGAACGCGGTGGTGCCACCGTTGCCCAGCACGACCTCGTAGCCGTCGGGCAGGGAGAACAGGTCGCGCAGACCGGAGCGCACCCGCGCCACCACGTCCTTGACCGGCTTCTGCCGGTGCGAGGTACCGAACACCGAAGCGCCGGTATCCACCAGGGACTGCAGCTGCTCGGGGCGGACCTTGGAGGGGCCGCAACCGAACCGTCCGTCGGCGGGCTTGAGATCGTCGGGGATGGTCGGGAACGCAGAGGTCATGGCGACAAGGGTAGTGGGGCTGGCACCCGCGCTCACGGCCGGGTCCGGGTGAAAAAACAATCTCGCCAGCGGGTTCGACAAACGGCGCGTATCGCTGTGTGCCTCGCCACAGACGCACTACGGTTCAGCACCATGGACATGGCCGCGGACAAGCGACCGAACACCGCATCCGACCAGCAGACCGCTCCCGCCCCCGGGCTGCCCCCGGATTCCGCGCGGCCGCGGCCCGGCAACGGGCCGCGTCTGGGCCTGCTGGCGCGCCTGTCCTCGCAGTTCGGCTCACGCGGCCTGACCCGGCGGGGTCCCGTTCTCGACGACGCCGCCCGCCGGGCGCTGCTGCTGCACGGCCTGGAGGGCACGGCCACCATCCTCGGCGTCCGCGACGACGGGCCCGCCCCGGAGTTCTGGATGCGGGTCCAGATCGAGGGCCGGCACGGCTACGAGACCCGGGTCCGGCAGCGGGCGGCCGCCGCCGACCGGGAGTGGATGCAGCCCGGCGACATCATCCGCTGCCGGGCCGATCCCGGCGATCCCGACCGGGTGGTGCTGTATCTACCCGCGCCGGAGGAGACCTCGCGCACCAATATCGCCAAGATCCTGGCCGACGGCCGCCGCGCCCGCGCCACCGTGCTGGCCGCCACCCCGGTCGCGGCCGATTACACCGGGCGCGACGATCCGGTGCTGCGGCTGGACCTGGAGCTGCACGCCTGGGACGAGCCCGGCCCGTGGCGGGTGCGGGTGGTGCAACCGGTGCCGCTCTCGGCGCTGGAGCTGGTCGATCTGGGCCGGCACCTGGATGTGGCGTTCTTCACCGTGGATCGCGGCGAATCCGTGGCCGTCGACTGGGCGGCCTCCCGGCGCAACTGACCGTCGCGCCGGAGGCGGGCCGAAGTGCTAGGGCAGATGCACGAATTGGAAGCCGTTGGCCTTCAGCGCCGGGAGCGCGGCCAGCATGCCCGCACCGGTGCCCGACTTGGGCCGATGCATGTGGGCCAGGGAGATGCCGCCGGACTTGGCTCCCGACATCGCCGACTGCACCTGCGCGGCCGAGGCGGTCGCGCCGAAGTCCGCGTTCACCGTATAGCCGACCGGGGTCTCGCCCAGGTCCTGCACGATCGACACCGCCACCTCGTCGTAGTGGGCGGTGCCGGCGCGGAAGAACCGCGGCCCGTGCCCGGTCAGGGCGGCGATGCGCTGGTGGTTGCCCCACACCTCGTCCACCGCGGCCTGCGCGGAGGCGGTGCCCTTGATCTCGTAGGCGGCACGGCCGTTCACCGAGAGCGGGCAGTGCGCGGTGCCGTGATTGCCGATCTCGAACAGCGGGTTGGCGGCCAGCTGCCCGGCACGGGCCGGGTTGGCGTCGATCCAGCGCTTGTTCAGGAACAGGGTGGCCGGGATCTGCTGGGCCTGCAGGAAGGCGAGCAGGTTCTCGTCGATGTCGTTGTTGCCGGGGCCGCCGCAGGCGTCGAAGGTGACGGCGAACTGCTTGCCGGTCGGGTTGAAGCCGGTCAGGATGCCGTCGACGTCGACACCCCAGGCCTTCGGGGTGCGGCCCGCGTACTTGGCCGCGACGGCGTCCGGGGACACCGTGGAGACGGGTAGCCGGGCCGGCGCGGAGGCCGGATCGGCGGCGCCACGCGGTGGATCGAGGATGCGGTCGGACGAGTTGCCGTTCGCCACACCGCATCCGGCGGTGACGAGGCCCGCGGCCAGCGCCGCGCCCGCGGCGAAGAAGCCGCGCCTGGACAGTCCTGCGTCGAGCACCGGAGCAGGTTATGTCAATCCCGGCGCGCAATCTACGGCCTGAATCAGGATTCTCGCCGCCGTCGCGGTCTGGCAACCAATTCGCCACCGCAGTTGGGGCATCCGTAATCCATTGTTCGACCACACGATTCACAGAAGGTGCACTCGTAGCTGCAGATCAGCGCCGGACCCTCAGCAGGTAAATGGGCAATCTCGCATCGTTCACAGCGTGTCCGCATTTCCAGTGCCATCCGGTCTCCTCGTCCGCGCGCTTCCGGTCCCCCGTGCGCGAGTGTGATCGATTTCCTTTTCATATCGAAGGCCCGAGTGCCCCAGACTGTAGCCTGCCTGTCCGAATCAACCCTTTTGCAAGGAAGCGCATTGACTTACCCGAACAACCCGTACCCGCAGCAGCAGCCGGGGTACGGCTACCCGCCCGCCGATCAGCCCGCCCCGGGCTACGGCGCGCCCCAGCCCGGTTACGCGGCCCCGCCGCCGGGTTACGGCGCGCCCCAGTCGCCCTACGGCGCACCGCAACCCGGCTACGACGCTCCACAGCAGCCCGTCTACGGGGCCCCGCAGCCCGCGTACGGGGCTCCCCAATCTCCTTATGGCGCACCGCAACCCGCTTACGGCGCGCCCCAGCCCGGTTACGCTCCGTTCGGGGGGTTCGGAGCGAATTACGCGAGCTGGGGCACACGAGTGGGCGCGCGGCTGGTGGACACCCTGGTCGTGATGGGCCCGTTCATCCTGCTCGACGTCATCGCCAACACCGCGGGCACCTCGGAGCCCGAGTGCACGACCACCCGCTACTCGACCTACTGCGACTCGGGCACCATGAACGCCCTGGGCTTCATCTGTGTGCTGATCGGCTTCGTGGCGCTGGTCGGGGCCGGGCTGTTCATGGCCTACCAGGAAGGCACCACCGGCCAGACGCTCGGCAAGCGGGTGGCTGGCATCCGGTTGCTCAAGGAATCGACCGGCCAGCCCGTCGGTTTCGGCATGGCCATCGTGCGCTACTTCGCCGAGATGGTGAACACCCTCTGCTGCTACCTGGGCTGGCTGTGGCCGCTCTGGGACGAGAAGAAGCAGACCCTCGGCGACAAGATCATGGGGACGATCGTCGTCAAAGCGTAGGACGAAAAACAATGGCC
>NZ_JBHWHH010000143.1:0-18240 GCF_042732555.1 Nocardia sp. NPDC059764 | reverse complement strand
CGGTCTCGCTTCTTTGTCCGGACCCGGTCTCGGTCCGGTCAGTCCGGTCGATCCGGGAATCCATGGATGTGACGAAGGTCGCACACCCTGTCGGGGGTGGGTTTCGAGAGGCGTTGCCAGAGGCCGTTTCTGGGCCTCGCGAGGGGTGAAAATCGTTTGCCGGAGGATGTCGCCTCGGGTATGCGCCCGATTACTGTGCAGCGTTGCCTGATGATCATTTAGCTAAAACCACTCGAAACAAACTTGAGGTTTGTTTGACCCCAAGCGACTGCTTGGCAATCATGCTGAGCTGCAACGAAACGCCAGCTTAACGGGGGTTGAACCGGTGGTGAGCGGAGAATTTGTGAGTTTTCCGCAAACCGGATGACGGCGTTCGGAACGCATCGCGCGCAATGGGTTGAAACGGGTCCTGAAACGCAACCGCGGGGGATAGTTTCGAGGCCCTCCGCAGACCGCCCGCAACGGGTATGCGGAGAATTAGCGATGGCGCCGGGTTCCCCACGGGGAGGGTGCATTTCGCCTGGTCGCGTTATACGCCCGGTGGGCAAGTCGGAGGTTGCGTAGCCATAACGATTGTGTAGAGTCAACGGCAACGCTGGCCGCAGCTGAGCCGGACTCGCTGCGGCCAGTGGAACTCAATCCGAACGGTGCTCGCGACTACGAAGTCGCCACTCTCACAGCCGGTTCCGGATGGTTCCCGACCGAATTGCCCGTGATGTGCTCCGGGCCCGACTCGCGCACCGCGTCGTTCATCGCTCGCGCTGTGTCGTCCATCTCTTTCGCCGCCGGGCGACCGAGTCCGAATACGTAGGCCAGGAAACCGAGTTCGGCCACCGCCCCGATCCCGACCCGCACCGCCGTGGGCCATCCGCTGGGCGTCACGAAACCCTCCAGGAACCCCGACACCAGCAGCACCCCGGCCAGGCCCAGCGCGATCACCGCCGTGGCGCGCCCCTGCCGGGCCAATGCCTGCGGGCGGCTCTCCCGGCCCGGGTCGATCAGTGTCCAGCCCAGCTTCAGACCCGCCCCGCCGGCCACGAAAATGGCTGTGAGCTCGAGCATTCCGTGCGGCAGGATCCAGCCGAAGAACGGTCCCAGCCGGCCCGCCTCCGCCATCAGCCCGGCACTGACGCCGAGGTTCAGCGCGTTCATGAACAACAGGTAGAGCGCGGGCAGCACCAGCACCCCCATGAACAGCGCCATGGCCGACACCCATGCGTTGTTGGTCCACACCTTCGCGGCGAACGCGTCGTGCGAGTGCTCGTAGTAGTAGGTCTCGAATTCGCCGCCCGGCTTCGTCAAGGCGTCCGTATCCATGTTCAGCCCGAGACGCTTCCGCGTCGCCTCGGAATTGGCCACCGCCGCGCCGAGCGCCGCCGCGCCGAGCAGGAACACCGCCGCCACCGACAGCCACCACGGCCAGGCCCGGTACACGGCGGCCGGGAAGCGGTGCGTGAAGAAGTACCCGATCTCGTGGGGAGTATCGATGCGCGCGCTCAGGATCCGTCCGCGCGCCCGGGTCAGCACCGCGGACAGCCCGGCGATCAGCTCCGGATCGGCATCCCGGGTCTGCAACCGCGCCAGCTGCTGTGAGGCCACCCGGTACAGCCGCACCAGTTCGTCGGCCTCCGCCCCGCTGAGCCGCTTGCTTCGCGACGCCAGCCGATCCAGCCGATCCCAGGAAGGCCGGTGAACGAAGGTGTACGCGTCCAGATCCATGAGTTCCCCTCCCGCGCTTCGGCTGACAAAATGCTAACCACTCGATTCCTGCTCGCCGATCGACGTTCAAAAGTTCGCGGCCGTCCCGATTCTGGATGGACGGAGCGGGGGAGCGAAGCGGAGGAGCGGAGGAGGGAAGAATCGGGACCAGGGGCCGCGAACCTGCCCGGAGCGAAGCGGAGGGCACATGGGCAGAGCACGTTTCACCACCGGCGAGGCCGTAGCCGTCGAACTGCCCATCGCGCGGATCCCGACGCGCGCCGCGGCGTTCCTGCTCGACCTGATCGTGCAGTTCATGCTGGGTGTGATGCTGATCCTGCTGTTCCGGATGGTGCTGGTGCGGATCGGCGCGGACGCCGCCTGGCGGGACGCGGCGATGCTGGTGGCCCTGGTGTGCGCGGCCATCGGCTATCCGGTGGTGTTCGAGACCCTCACCCGCGGGCGTTCGCTCGGGAAGATGGCGGTCGGGCTGCGGGTCGTGCGCGCCGACGGCGGGCCCATCGACTTCAAGCACGCGGTGACCCGGGGCCTGGCCGGGATCGTCGACTTCTGGGCGCTGGGCACCGGTCTGATCGCCGTCGTGGTGTCGCTGTGCTCGCCGCAGGGCCGCCGGGTCGGGGACGCGCTGGCGGGCACCGTGGTGGTGCACGACCGCAGCCGGCTGCCGTTCGCCGCGCTGGCCGCGCCGCCGCCGTGGCTGGTGGGCTGGGCGCGGCAGCTGGACCTGTCAGGGCTCTCCGATGACCAGGCGTTCGCGGTGCGGCAGTATCTGCTGCGGTTCCGCACCCTGACCCCCGAGGTGCAGGACGGGCTGGGCCGGGCGCTGGTGGTCTCGGTGTGCGCGAGCCTGCGCACCGCGCCCCTGAACGGCTATCCGCCGCTGCAGATCCTGGGCGCGGTGCTGGCCGAGCGGCAGCGGCGGCAGTTGCCGCCGCCGTCCTTCCCGCCGCGGCAGCCGGTCGCTCAACCCTCGCCGGTCACAGCGCTCCGGTCCGTTTGAGTTCGAGGTATTCGTCGGCCAGCGCGCCGGGCAGCAGGTCCGGTGGCGCGGTGATGACGCGGACGCCCGCGCGGCGCAGGGTCTCCCGGGCCACGGCCTCCTCCGCGATCACGTTCTCGGCGGCCGCGGCCGTGTAGAGATCGGTCAGGCCGGTGCGGTGGATGGCGGCGGCCGCCACCTCCGGGTCGGTCACCGACACCACCAGCACCCGGTGCCGTTCGGCCAGGACCGGCAGCACCGGCCGCAGGCCCTCCTGCACGGTGGCGGCGTCGAGGTGGGTGAACCAGACCACCAGGCTGCGGCGGCGGGCCCGTTGCAGGGTGGCGCGCAGCATGCCGCGATAGTCGGTGTCGGCCAGCTCGGGGGTGAGTCCGGCGAGCGCGTGCATCAGCTTCAGCTGCAGGCGTTTTCCGCCGACGCCGCGCACCTCGGTGCGCAGCCGCCGGTCGTAGGCCAGCAGGTCCACCGAGTCCCCCCCGGCGGCGGCCAGTCCGCCGAGCAGCAGGGCGGCCTCGATGGCGGCGTCGAGGCGGGTGCCGCCCCTGACCCGGCCCGCGCTGACCCGTCCGGTGTCGAGCAGCATCACCACGTGCCGGTTGCGCTCCGGCCGCCAGGTCCGGACCAGCACGTCATTGGCGCGGGCGGTGGCCCGCCAGTCGATGGTGCGCACGTCGTCGCCCGCGACATATTCACGGAACGAATCGAATTCGGTGCCCTGGCCGCGAATCGTGGTGGTGTTGCGGCCTTCCAGCTGCTGCAACTGCTTGACCTTCGAGGCCAGTAGTCGCTCGCTGTGGAACGGCGGCAGCGCCCGTACCCGGGCGGGCACTTCGCGGCGCACCTGCCGTCCGGCCACGCCGAGCGGTCCGAGCAGGCGCAGCGTCACCGGACCCGCAACCCGATCACCGTGATAGGCGGGGGTGAGTTCGGTGCGCAGCCGAATCCTGGTGTTGGGCGGCAGGTTCAGCGGATGCGTGCGATGCCGGGCACGCGCGCTGGGCGGCCAGTCGTCCCACAGTGTTCCGCGTACCGGGCGGGTCCCGGAATTCAGCACCACCAGTTCCACCTCGATGCTGCGGCCGGTGCGCACGGTGGTGAGCGGTTCCCGGGAAAGCTCCAGCGCGCCGGGCGATCCCATGGCGATCAGATCGGTACCGATGAGTGCGGCCAGCGCCAGGGTGGCGTTGAGGACGCCGAGCCATGACGGTTGTACCAGTGTGACGAACAGGGCCGCGAGCACCGCGGCGGCGGCCAGCCGGCCGGTGACGACCACCGGCTACACCGGAACCGGGACGGACATCAGCAGCGAGGCCAGCACGCCCTCGGCGGTGACGCCCTCCACCTCGTGCTCGGGCCGCAGGTGCAGCCGATGCCGCAGCACGGGCGTCGCAACGGCTTTCACGTCGTCGGGGGTGACGTAGCCGCGGCCGTGCAACCAGGCGAAGGCCCGTGCGGCCGCCATCAGCGCGGTCGCGCCGCGGGTGGACGCCCCGTGCGCCACGGCGGGGGAGGTGCGGGTGGCCCGGCACAGGTCCACGGTGTAGGCGAGCACCTCGGGGCTGATGGCGACCTGGGCGACCGCGGCGCGGGCGGCCGCGATGTGCGCGGGACCGGCCACCGGCCGCAGCCCGGCCGCGGCCAGGTCCCGGGGGTCGAAGCCGGCGGCATGCCGTTGCAGGATGCGGAATTCGTCGTCGCGCCCGGGCAATTGGACGTCGACCTTGAACAGGAACCGGTCCAGCTGCGCCTCCGGCAGCGGATAGGTGCCCTCCTGCTCGATCGGGTTCTGGGTGGCGACCACCACGAACGGGTCCGGCAGCGGCTGCGGCACGCCGTCCACCGAAACCTGGCGCTCCTCCATCGATTCCAGTAGCGAGGACTGGGTCTTGGGCGGGGTGCGGTTGATCTCGTCGGCCAGCAGCAGATTGGTGAACACCGGGCCGCGGCGGAAGGTGAACTCGGCCGAGTGCGGATCGTAGATCTGGGAGCCGGTGACGTCGCCGGGCATCAGGTCGGGGGTGAACTGGATGCGGGCGTGCTCCAGGTCGAGCGCGGTGGCCAGCGCCCGCACCAGCAGTGTCTTGGCCACGCCCGGAACGCCTTCCAGCAGCACGTGGCCGCGGCACAGCAGCGCCAGCACCAGGAACATGACGGCATGATCGTTGCCGACCACGGCCTTGCCGATCTCGGCGCGCAGGGCCAGCAGCGCCTGTTGCGCGTCCTGCGCGGTCGGCGCCTGACCGTCGGTCGCCGGGGTGCCGTCGTGGTGGGCGTCCACCACGTCCTTGGACAGGTTGGTCACAAGACCTCCGCTTCGATCCATTCGAGTTGTGCCGCCACGAGTTCGAGGGTCTCCCGGTCGGTGACCGGGTCGTAGAGGGCGGCGCGGAGGACGGCCGGGTCCGCGCCGGTGCGGACGGCGAGCGCCCCGACCACCAGTTCCGCCGGGGTGTCGGCGGTGACGCCGAGCACGGGGCGCAATCGGCGCAGCGCCGCGGCCCGCAGTTTGGCGGCCACATGGTCGTGATCGCGGGATTTCCGGTACAGCCCGGCCTGTCCGGCCAGCAGTTCCTGAGCCGGGGCCTCGACCGGCAGCGGTTCGCGCACGATCGCGCCGCGCCGACGGCCGCGCCACCACAGCACCGCGACCCAGGCGATGAGGAACTGCAGACCGCCGAAGGCCAGCCACCCCGGCAGCCGTTCGAAGACGGAGTCCTCGCCGCCACCGAAGTTCGGCGGCCGGTCCGGTTCCCGGCTCGGGTTCGGCTGATGCGTCGGCGGCGTGTCCGGATGGTGCGGCGGCGCGGGCGCGTGCCCGAGGTGGGTGAGCGCGTACACCAGCGCGACGACCGCCAGCAGTGCGGCGAGCGCGGCCCACAGTCGCCAATCCCGCAGCAGCTCCGGCAGTTCCGGGCGCTCGCGGGCGGGTTTGTCCTTGGCGGCTTTGGTCTTGCGGACCTTGCGTTTCTCGGTGATCTCGACCGGCCCGGCCTTGGGCGGCGGCGCGCTCGAGAACCGGTCGGCCTGTTCGAGCTGCCGGTACTCCGATTCGGTGGCGTACCGGCCGCCGTAGACGACCTCGTCGAAACTGTGTGCCGCCGAGGGCAGTTCACCGGCGTCGTGGACCGCCGCGGTGGCGGCCCGCGCCGTCTCCCGCGCGGTGCGCGCCCGCTCCTCGTCGAGGATGCCGCGCTGCTCCAGGCCGCGGGTAACGGCGCGATACCGTTCGCGCAGCGCCACCCCGAAGTCCCCGCGCCGGGCGGCCTCCTCGGCCGCGGCCAGATGCGCGGCGGCCGGGCCCAGCGCGGGCTCGGGCGGAGCGGCATACCCGGGAGGTGCGGCGTGTGGAAGCTCGGTCATCGGGCGCCTCCCGTGGGTACCCGGATGTCCCAGGCTTCGCGGCGGCAGCGCCGGTCCACGTAGGTGACGACCTGGGTGGCGGATTCCACCAGTTCGCCGATCGCCACCACGAGCAGCGCGATCGAGAGGACCAGCACCGTCACCGTCCAGCGGTGGGTGCCGGAGAAGTCGGTGATGAGCTGCGGCAAGGCCAGCAGCGGCACGATCAGCACCAGCAGCAGGGCGCGCAGGTACAGCCACAGCCCGACCAGCTGCCATTCCGTCCCGCCCGCAAGCAGTTTCGCCCGCCGGGCGGCCTCGCGGTAGCCGATCGAACCGTCGAAGATGCCGGGCACCAGCGTGAATCGCCGTCCGCGCAGCCAGGCCAGCCAGATGATCGCGAACGGCGCGGTGAACATCAGGGGAGTGCCCACGGCCAGCACGCCGACCCCGATCAGTGTGTACATCACCTGGTAGGCGAGCAGCGGTCCGGCTCCGGAGCGCAGTCGCCGCAGTACGCCACGCCAGGTCGACGGCCTGCGGTACACGACATCCAGTCCGGCGGGCACGGTCACCCCGCGCACGAAAAACCGTAGCGCCCAAGCACACAGCAGGCTGGTGAGCAGCGCGCCCCAGAAGGTTCCGAGGTCGGAATCACCGGTGATCGCGGCGGCGGCCGCGGTGCCGGCGACGGACACCAGCACGGCGGCCACCCAGGCCACCCCGAGCAGGGCCGCCAGGATCGTGATCCGGGCCTGGATCAGCGCGAACGGCAGGTCCAGCAGTTCCCTGAACTGCATCGGGCGAATCGGAACAACCGCCGGGTCGGTCGAAGTCGGTTCCCCCACCGAGCCGGTCGGCGAACCGACGGAGTCGGCGGCGGTCGGCAACACGGGCCCGAGTCTATCCGGACTCGGGCCCCAGGAGCCGGGCGACGACCTGGCGGTACATGTCCGGTTCGATCGCCGGCATTCCCATCAGTGCGCGGAGGTAGACGCCGTCGCCGACCAGCCGCACGATCTCGGCCCGCACCGGGTCGTCGATCTCGTTGTCCAGGGCCGTCTTCCAGGAGGTCATCACCTCGGTGATGGCCCGGTCGGTCTCGGCCTGGACGCCGTCGGCCGGGGCGTCGACGGTCCGCATGGCGGCGAGCATGGATCGGTACAGCGCGAGTTCGACGGCGTCGGATTCGTTGTCGGGATGTGGGGCTTGCAGATACCACTCGGCCACCGATCGGCCCTGTTCGATCGCGGTGCGCACCTGCTGGTCGGCCCGTTCGGTGACGCGGCGCAGCAGTCCGGCGAGCAGCGCGTCCTTGCTCTTGAAGTGATAGAGCAGCCCGCCCTTGGAGACGCCGGCGGTGGCGGCGACGTTCTCCAGGGTCACCTGGGACAGGCCCTTGTCGAGCAGCAGGTTCTCGAGCGCGTCGAGGATCCGGTCGCGGGTGCCGGCGGGGTCGCGGGTGGTCACGGGGGTTGACTGTACCGGCTGGACGGTTCAGGCTGGTACTGTACCGTCTGGACGGTTCAGAACCGAGAGAGAAAGCTGATGACCACCCACTCGACCGCGCGTTCCGGAACTCCTTCGACCCTCGACCGGCCCGTGACCCCGCACGCCGCGCCCAAGGCACGCCCCCGGGACTGGGCCGGGCTCGCCGTGCTGGCCCTGGCGCTGCTGCTGATCGCCGTCGACGCCACCGTGCTCGACCTGGCGGTCCCCTCGATCACCGCGCACCTCGCGCCCACCACCCCGCAGCTGCTCTGGATCATCGACGTTTACTCGTTCGTGCTGGCCGGCCTGCTGGTCACCATGGGCACCCTCGGCGACCGCATCGGCCGCCGGCGCCTGCTGCTCATCGGCGCGGCCGGATTCGCGGCCGCCTCGGCGCTCGCGGCCTGGGCGATCAGCCCCGAAATGCTCATCGCCGCCCGCGTCCTGCAGGGCGTCGCCGGTGCGACCCTGATGCCCGCCACCCTGGGCCTGATCCGGTCGATGTTCGCCGACGCCCGTCAGCGCACCCTGGCCATCTCGGTCTGGGGTGCGATGGCCGCCTCCGGTGCGGCGTTCGGCCCGCTGCTCGGCGGCTGGATGCTCGAGCACTTCTGGTGGGGCTCGGTGTTTCTGGTGAACCTGCCCGTCATGGCGCTGCTGCTGGTCCTGGCGCCGGTCCTGGTACCGGAATCGCGCGACCCCAACCCGGGCCGATTCGACCTGATGAGCGCCGGGTTGTCGATGCTGGCCCTGATCCCGGTGGTGTACGCGGTCAAGGAGTTCGCGGCCCACGGTCCGAGCCTGAACCTGCTGATCAGCGCCGGTGTGGGTGTGACGGCGGGCGTGTTGTTCGTGCGTCGTCAGCGCGGGCTGTCGGCTCCGCTCATCGACCTGGACCTGTTCCGGCTGCCCGCCTTCCGGGCCGCGGTGTTCACCAACCTGCTGTCGGTGTTCGCGCTGGCCGGCGTGCTGTTCTTCGGGTCGCAGTATCTGCAGCTGGTGTTGGGCAAGTCGCCGCTGGAGGCCGGACTGCTGCTGATCCCGGGCACGGTCGGTTCCATGCTGGGCGCGCTCGCCGCGGCCTGGCTGGTCCGGTACTGGCGTCCGGCGACCGTGCTCGCGGGCTCGCTGGCGACGGTCGCGCTCGGCGCGGGCCTGTACTGGCTGTTGCCCACCGATCCCTCGGGTTCGGTGACCCCGTTCATCGTCGGCTTCCTGCTGATCGGACTGGGTGAGGGTGTGGCCCTGACGGTGTCGGCCGACATGATCGTGAGCACCGCTCCGGAGGCGCGCGCGGGCAATGCCGCCGCCATCTCGGAGACCGCGATGGAGATGGGTATCGCCCTGGGTGTGGCGGTGCTGGGCAGCGCCGTGATGGCGGCGTTCCGCGGCGGTCTGGACTTGACGCACGTGCCGTCGGGTCAGGCGGACGCGGCGCGCGAGTCTCTGGGCGGCGCCATCGAGACCGCCCGGGCGCTACCGGAACCCGCGGCCGGGGAGCTGTTGAACTCGGCGCACACGGCGTTCGTCAGCGGCATCCATCTGGCTGCCACCTCGACGGCGGTCATCCTGCTGCTGACCGCGTTCGTCGCCTACCGCGCGGCGACCCGCAAGACCGCGGCGGAGTAGTCGAAAAAGGCTGTGGCCCGGATGTTTCCGTGTTCAACGTGAAACATTCCGGGCCACAGCGCGTTTCCGCGGGCTACTCCTGGCCCTTGCCCGGCGGCAGTTCGCGCCGGGCGCGGTAGTCGAGTTCGGGGTTGCGGCGACCCGCCAGCGCATCCTGCTGGGGGGCCGGGGGCAGCGGGTAACCCGGGTCCACCACATGACCCTGGGGGAGCGGGGCGTATCCCGGGTAGGCGGCGTAGGGCTGATCCACCACGGTGGAGGCCACCCGCTGCGCGTAGACCTGCTGGGGCGCGCCCTGCGGCAGGTATCCGTACTGCTGGGGCTGCGCGTACATCTGCTGCTGGTGCTGCTGCGGCTGCGCGGAATCCTCCGAGTTCACCGTGACCTTGCGCGTGCGGCGCAGGGTGAAGGTGATCTCCTCGGCCTCCTCGAAGGCCTGTCGCACCGTGCGCAGCGGATGCGTGGCGGTGTCGATGGCATTGGCCACGAAGGACGGCACCAGCGGCCGGATCCAGCGGGCGGCGGTGTCGGTGAACGGCACCGTGCCGATGATCGGCAGTTCCAGCCCGCCCCCCTTGGCGGGCTGCGGCGCCGGCGCGGCGGGCGCGAGCGCGCCGCCGGACGGCAGGGGGGCCAGCGCACCCGAGGTGAGCTGGGCGGGCAGGTTCGGCGACTGTGTCGCGATCCCCTCCTGGGACACGGTGCTGTCCTTTCGATCTCCGGCCGCGGTCCCGGCCGGAAGTTCCAGTCTGGTGGCGGAGTCGAATTCGGCCACGGCGCGCTGCGCGGGCTCGGTGATGCCGATCTCGAAATTGCCGATGGCGGCGATGATGCGGGTGCGCTGCCGTTCCCGGTCGATGGCGGTGTCGGCGTGCGCGGCCAGCCGCGCGGCGGTGAGTTGTTGTTCCGCGCGCAGGTTTTCGGTCTCCACCCGCACCTCGGCCTGTTTGACGGCGATGGCGGTGGCGGCGGCCTGGTCGATCCGGTCGGTCTCGGTGCTGACCGCGACGCTGCGGTCGAACGCCGTCTCACCGCGCCACCAGCGCAGCAGCAGCGGCAGCAGGGCGAGAGTGATCAGGAGCAGGGCTACGGCGACGCGTAGGACGAACGCCCCGAAATGCCCTGTGGTGTAGTCGTTCACGGCCACCCAGCGCGCCCCGAGTCCGCGGTCGCCGTCGGTATAGGCGGCCTTGCGGGCGTCGGCGAGGGCCTTGTCCTGCGCGGTGACCTTGTCGTCGAGCCCGGCCACCTTGTTCCGCTCGGCGGTGAGCTGGTTCCGCGCGTCGTCGAGCATCTGATTGGCGGTGCGCTCCTCGGGACCGCGTCCGGGGACGCCGGTCCGGGGGATCCCGTCGCAGTCCTGCGCCGGGTTGATCTCGCAGCGCGCGATCTTCAGCGCGATTCCGACGTCGTTCTGCGCCTTGATGATCTGCTGCTCGAGTGCGCCGCGCGCGGCTTTCGCCTGGTCCAGGTCGGTGCGGGCGGTGACCACGGCGGGCGCGGATTCCACCGCGCGCTGTGCGTTCTCGTCGAGTAGCCGGTGCACGGTGCCGGAGAACAAGAGGGTGCAGGCCAGTTCGGCCACCACCACCCCGGCCAGCACCGCGACGGCGATGCGCCCGGCGAATTCGGCGACGGCCCGCCGGTCCTCGCGCCGATCGGGCGTGGCCGCGGTGGCGAGGGCCCGGGACAGCGCCCCGACCAGCAGGGTGGCGATCAGCGCGATGGCGACGACGCCGAGGGCGGACCAGCCGGCGGCTCCGGTCGCGGCGGCGGTGATGCCTCCCGCGGTGACCGCGAACAGGGCCACCACCGCACCGGTGACGGTGTAGCCCGCACGCTCGGGACCGGCGGTGAGCTGCGGTTGCGCCCCACCCAGCCAGACCAGCAGGTCGCCGGGTCCGGCCGGGGAATGGACGTGGGGATCTGTCATGGGAGGCTCACATCCTCTACGTCCCAGGTGGTTCGGCAGAGCGAAACTGTCGCTGATTCGTTGTCTCAGCGTGACAGGCGTCCGGCGGTTACACCGACCGCGGCGGGTGTGATGTGGCCAGGCTCACATCGACTCTTTTCGGGTCGTTGAGGTGGTGTTGATCACCCGCGTGCGGTCTCGGATATCGCCGAAAACCGAGTCGGGAGACAGATTTACGGTTTGCTGGACGTGTGCTGAATCCCACATTCAGGAAAAATTCCGTACGGTCCGCACGTTGCGAGCCCATGTCTCCCGGGCGGTTGCCGGAGCGACGGAACTTGTCCGGAAAGTTAGCGGCCTAACGCCCGGTTTGCCGGATCCGCTTGTGGGGAAATCTGATTCATTGCAGGTGGGAGGCAGTCTGGAGCTGCGCTGGACCGTCCGGCCGTCGACCTCGCGCGGGTGCGTCACAGTGGTGAACTCAACTGAAACGCACGGGCACCCCTGCTTTACACTGGAGAACGCGCGTGTGTTGGAGGACCGGATGTAGAAGCCCAGCTAGAAGCTGGAATTAGCCTTACCTGAGTTGGTTGGGCTCCAGTCCTGACTTATCGTTTGCTCTTACGCCGAACCACACAATTCGGTGTATCTCCCCATACGGACAGAGGCCCGATCGGTGCTCAGCCTAGCGGGCGAGAACGGCACGGCGTGTAGCGAACGCGTAAGAGTTCCGTTACCACCGAGCACCCGACTAGGTAATCGAAGCGGGTGGACAACTGCAAAGTTGACTGCACGGAGTGACCATCAGCGCCGCTGGTCTCCGAAACGTCCGGACGCAGTCCAGACCGGAGGCGTTCGACGAAGGCCGCATTCTTCGAAGGCCTGTTTTTTGTGAAGGCAGAGGCATGACGCAACTTCCTGGCCACAGGTCCCCTGGACCCATCGGGCTCTATGACCCGGCGAATGAACACGACGCCTGTGGTGTCGCATTCGTCGTCGACATGCACGGCCGCCGCAGCCGCGACATCGTCGACAAGGCTATTACGGCATTGCTGAACCTGGAGCACCGTGGTGCGGCCGGCGCCGAACCCAACTCGGGTGACGGCGCGGGCATCCTGATCCAGCTCCCGGACAAGTTCTTCCGTGCCGTGGTCGACTTCGAGCTCCCCGCCGAAGGTTCCTACGCGACCGGCATCGGCTTCCTGCCGCAGGCACGCCGCGAGGCCGCCCGCGCCGGGTACGGCGTCGAGAAGATCGTGCGCGAGGAGGGCCTCGAGGTCCTCGGCTGGCGCGAGGTCCCGATCGACGAGTCGTCGCTGGGCGCGCTGTCGCGCGACGCCATGCCGACCTTCCGGCAGATCTTCATCGCCTCCCCCAAGGGCGGCGCCGAGCAGCTCTCCGGCATGGACCTGGAGCGCCGCGCCTACGTCATCCGCAAGCGCATCGAGCACGAGCTCGGCAAGTCGGGTGCCGGTGAGGGCGCGACCGGCAAGGAGTCGGTGTACTTCCCGAGCCTGTCCGGCGAGACCTTCGTCTACAAGGGCATGTTCACCACCCCGCAGCTGCGGGCGTTCTACCTGGACCTGCAGGACGACCGGGTCGAGTCGGCGCTGGGCATCGTGCACTCGCGCTTCTCCACCAACACCTTCCCGTCGTGGCCGCTGGCGCACCCGTTCCGGCGCGTCGCCCACAACGGTGAGATCAACACCGTCTCCGGTAACGAGAACTGGATGCGGGCCCGCGAGGCGCTGCTGAACTCCGACGTGTTCGGCACCGACTCCGAGGGCAACAACCGCCTGGAGAAGATCTTCCCGGTCTGCACCCCGGGCGCTTCGGACACCGCGCGTTTCGACGAGGTGCTCGAGCTGCTGCACCTGGGTGGCCGCAGCCTGCCGCACGCCGTGCTCATGATGATTCCGGAGGCGTGGGAGCGCCACGAGTCCATGACCCCGGAGCAGCGCGCGTTCTACCGCTACCACTCCTTCCTCATGGAGCCTTGGGACGGCCCGGCCTCGGTGTGCTTCACCGACGGTTCGGTCGTCGGCGCGGTGCTGGATCGTAATGGTCTGCGCCCCGGCCGTATCTGGGTCACCGAGGACGGCCTGGTCGTGCTGGCCTCCGAGGTCGGCGTGCTCGACATCGACCCGGCCAAGATCGTCTACAAGAAGCGCCTGCAGCCCGGCCACATGTTCCTGGTCGACACCAAGCAGGGCCGCATCATCTCCGATGACGAGGTCAAGTCGACGCTGGCCGCCGAGTTCCCGTACCAGCAGTGGCTGGACGAGGGCCCGACCAAGCTGAGCGACCTGCCCGCCCGCCCGCACGTGCACATGTCGCACGACCGCGTGCTGATCCGCCAGCAGATCTTCGGATACTCCACCGAGGAACTGAACATCCTGATCTCGCCGATGGCGCAGACCGGTGGCGAGGCGCTCGGCTCGATGGGCACCGACACCCCGATCGCGGTGCTGTCCTCGCGGCCGCGCCTGCTGTTCGACTACTTCTCGCAGCTTTTCGCGCAGGTCACCAACCCGCCGCTGGACGCCATCCGCGAAGAGGTCGTCACCTCGTTGCGCAGCATGGTGGGCCCGGAGGCCGACCTGCTGAACCCGGGCGCGGAGTCCTGTCGTCAGATCACCCTGACGCACCCGATCCTGGACAACGACGAGCTCAACAAGCTCGTCCACATCAATGACGACGGCTCCCGTCCCGACCTGCGTTCGGTCGTCGTGCACGGCCTGTACCCGGTCAAGAAGGGCGGCAAGGGGCTGCGCAAGGCCATCGAGGCCGTGCAGCGTCAGGTCTCGGCGGCGATCGACGGCGGCGCGCGCATCATCGTGCTGTCCGACCGTGAGTCCAACGAGAAGCTGGCCCCGATCCCGTCGCTGCTGCTGACCGCCGCGGTGCACCACCACCTGGTCCGGGAACGCACCCGCACCAAGGTCGGCCTGGTCATCGAGGCCGGTGACGCCCGCGAGGTGCACCACATGGCCATGCTGGTCGGTTTCGGCGCGGCGGCCATCAACCCCTACATGGCCTTCGAGTCCATCGAGGACATGATGGAGCGCGGCGCGCTGCAGATCCCGGGCAGCACCGGCGATCACGCGGCCGACTTCAAGAAGGCCGTCTACAACTACAACAAGGCGGCCGGCAAGGGCGTGCTGAAGGTGATGTCCAAGATGGGCATCTCCACCATCGCCTCCTACCGTGGCGCGCAGCTGTTCCAGGTCGTCGGCCTGGCGCAGGAGCTCGTCGACGAGTACTTCACCGGTCTGCGTTCGCCGCTGGACGGCATCGGCCTCGACGACATCGCCGACGAGGTCGCGCAGCGGCACCGGATCGCGTTCCTGGAGAACCGCAACGAGCGCGCGCACCGCGAGCTCGAGATCGGCGGCGAGTACCAGTGGCGTCGTGAGGGCGAGTACCACCTGTTCAACCCGGACACGGTGTTCAAGCTGCAGCACGCCACCCGCTCGGGCCAGTACAAGGTCTTCAAGGAGTACACGAAGCTGGTCGACGACCAGTCGGAGCGTCTCGCCTCGCTGCGTGGTCTGTTCAAGTTCAAGTCCGAGCACCGCAACCCGATCTCGATCGACGAGGTCGAGCCGGCGTCGGAGATCGTGAAGCGCTTCTCGACCGGTGCGATGAGCTACGGCTCCATCTCGGCCGAGGCGCACGAGACCCTGGCCATCGCCATGAACCGCCTGGGCGGTCGCTCGAACTCCGGTGAGGGCGGCGAGCACCCGGCGCGCTTCGAGCCGGAGGAGAACGGCGACTGGCGTCGTTCCGCGATCAAGCAGGTGGCCTCGGGCCGCTTCGGCGTGACCGCGCACTACCTGACCAACTGCACCGACATCCAGATCAAGATGGCGCAGGGCGCGAAGCCCGGTGAGGGCGGCCAGCTTCCGGCGCACAAGGTGTACCCGTGGGTCGCCGAGGTCCGGCACTCCACCCCGGGCGTCGGCCTGATCTCGCCGCCGCCGCACCACGACATCTACTCGATCGAGGATCTGGCGCAGCTGATCCACGACCTGAAGAACGCGAACCCGCAGGCGCGGATTCACGTGAAGCTGGTCGCGGAGCCGGGCGTCGGCACCGTCGCCGCGGGTGTCTCGAAGGCGCACGCCGACGTGGTGCTCATCTCCGGCCACGACGGTGGTACCGGTGCGTCGCCGCTGACCTCGCTGAAGCACGCGGGTGGCCCCTGGGAGCTCGGCCTGGCCGAGACCCAGCAGACCCTGCTGCTCAACGGTCTGCGCGACCGCATCGTGGTCCAGGTCGACGGTCAGATGAAGACCGGCCGCGACGTCATGATCGCCGCGCTGCTGGGCGCCGAGGAGTACGGTTTCGCGACCGCTCCGCTGGTCGTCTCGGGCTGCATCATGATGCGCGTCTGCCACCTCGACACCTGCCCGGTCGGCGTCGCGACCCAGAACCCGGTTCTGCGTGAGCGTTTCACCGGCAAGCCGGAGTTCGTCGAGAACTTCATGCTCTACGTCGCCGAGGAAGTCCGCGAGCTGCTGGCGTCGCTGGGTCTGCGGACCCTGGACGAGGCCATCGGCCGGGTGGACCTGCTCGACACCACCGCCGCCAAGGCGCACTGGAAGGCCGCCAAGCTCGACCTGTCGCCGATTCTGGACGACGTCGAGACCGCGTTCATGTTCCAGGACCGCCGCCGCACCAAGGACCAGGACCACGGTCTGGACAGGGCGCTGGACAACGAGCTGATCGCGCGTTCGGCCGACGCCCTGGAGCGCGGCAAGCCGGTCAAGTTCGACTCCAAGATCACCAATGTGAACCGGACCGTCGGCACCATGCTCGGCCACGAGGTGACCAAGCTGTACGGCGGAGTCGGCCTGCCGGACAACACCATCGACATCACGTTCACCGGTTCCGCCGGTAACTCGTTCGGTGCGTTCGTGCCGGCCGGTATCACCCTGCGGGTGGTCGGCGACGCCAACGACTATGTCGGCAAGGGTCTTTCGGGTGGCCGCATCACGGTGCGCCCGTCCGACGACGCGCCGGAGTCCTACGTCGCGGAGCAGAACATCATCGCGGGCAACGTGATCCTGTTCGGCGCCACCAGCGGCCAGGCCTTCCTGCGCGGTGTGGCCGGCGAGCGCTTCGCCGTCCGCAACTCGGGCGCGACCGCGGTCGTCGAGGGTGTGGGCGACCACGCCTGTGAGTACATGACCGGTGGCCGCGTGGTCATCCTCGGTGAGACCGGCCGCAACTTCGGCGCGGGCATGTCGGGTGGTATCGCCTACGTGTACAACCCGAACGGCACCTTCGAGGCCAACCTCAATACCGAGCTGGTCGACCTGGAGCAGCTCTCGTCCGACGACGCGCAGATCGTGCACGACATCGTCGCGCAGCACCGCGACGAGACCGGTTCGGCTGTCGCCGAAGGCATCCTGGGCGACTGGTCGCAGCAGGTGACCAAGTTCGTGAAGGTCATGCCGCGCGACTACAAGAAGGTCCTGCTCGCCATCTCCGAGGCCGAGAAGGCCGGCCGGAACGTGGACGAAGCCATCATGGAGGCAGCTCGTGGCTGACCTCACCTTTGCGGTGCAACGCAGCACCATCGTTGTTCCGTGCGCGCAGCGCATTAGTCAGGAGTTCGTAAATGGGTGACGCACAAGGCTTCCTGAAGCACACTTCCCGGGAACTGCCCAAGCGCCGTCCGGTTCCGCTGCGACTGCTGGACTGGAAAGAGGTCTACGAGGAGAAGTTCTCCCACGAGACCCTGCAGAAGCAGGCCAGCCGCTGCATGGACTGCGGTATCCCGTTCTGCCACAATGGCTGTCCGCTCGGGAACCTGATTCCCGAGTGGAACGACCTGGTGTACAAGGGCGCGTGGAGGGAGTCGTTCGATCGGCTGCACGCGACCAACAACTTCCCGGAGTTCACCGGCCGCCTGTGCCCGGCTCCGTGTGAGGCGTCCTGCGTCCTGGGCATCAACCAGGATCCGGTGACCATCAAGCAGGTCGAGGTCGAGATCATCGAGAACGGTTTCGACGAGGGCTGGGTCACCCCGGTCTACCCGACCCGTCTCACCGGCAAGCGCATCGCGGTCGTCGGCTCCGGCCCCGCGGGCCTGGCCGCCGCCCAGCAGCTGACCCGGGCCGGTCACACCGTGACCGTGTTCGAGCGCGACGACCGCATCGGCGGCCTGCTGCGCTACGGCATCCCGGAATTCAAGATGGAGAAGCGCTTCATCGACCGCCGCGTCGCGCAGATGGAGGCCGAGGGCACCATCTTCAAGGCCGGCGTGAACGTGGGCGTGGACATCACCGCCGAGCAGCTGCGCAAGCAGTTCGACGCGGTCGTCCTGGCCGGTGGCGCCACCATCGCGCGTGACCTGCCGATCCCGGGTCGCGACCTGGACGGCATCCACCAGGCCATGGAGTTCCTGCCGCTCGCCAACCGCGTGCAGCTGGGCGACCGGATCACCGACGAGGACGGCCTGCCGCGCATCAACGCGCGTGGCAAGAAGGTCGTCATCATCGGTGGCGGTGACACCGGCGCGGACTGCCTGGGCACCTCGCACCGTCAGGGCGCGGAGTCGATCCACCAGTTCGAGATCATGCCGCGTCCGCCGGAGGAGCGGGCCGCCTCGACCCCGTGGCCGACCTACCCGCTGATGTACCGCGTCTCCTCGGCTCACGAGGAGGGCGGCGAGCGCGTGTTCTCCGTCAACACCGAGCGTTTCGTCGGTGCCGACGGCAAGGTCACCGGCCTGCAGGCGCATGAGGTGAAGATGGTCAACGGCCGCTTCGAGAAGGTCGACGGCACCGACTTCACCCTGGAGGCGGACCTGGTGCTGCTGGCCATGGGCTTCGTCGGCCCGCAGAAGAACGGCCTGCTCGAGGGTCTGGGCGTCGGTTACGACCAGCGCGGCAATGTCATGCGCGACAAGGACTGGGCCACCACGGTGCCCGGCGTCTTCGTCGCCGGCGACATGGGCCGCGGTCAGTCGCTGATCGTGTGGGCCATCGCCGAGGGCCGCGCGGCGGCCGCCGCGGTGGACAAGTACCTGGAGGGGGAGACGGCGCTGCCGTCCCCGATCACCCCGACCATGGTCGCCCAGCGCTGAGCTGAAACAGGGGCGCGAAAGCCTGAAAAGCACCCCCGGACTTCGGTCCGGGGG
>NZ_JBHWHH010000142.1:0-18560 GCF_042732555.1 Nocardia sp. NPDC059764 | reverse complement strand
CCCGGCACGGATGCCGGGGCGCTTTCTTCCAGAAATCGATCAGGCGAACAGACGCGACGCCACTTCCGGGGTGAGCACCTCGTAGGCGTCGGTGGTGCGGTTGTACCACCAGGTGCGGTCGTCGGGCTCGGCCCGGCCCGCGGCCTGCACCGCGCGGGTGGAAGGCCGGAAGGTGGAGCTGCGCGGAATGTCGTCGACCACGTAGACGATGTCGGGCCGCTGCTCGGGAGCCAGGGCCCGGACCGCCTCGGTGACATCCTTGGGGGCCAGGCCGAAGCCCTGGCGGACGCTCACCGCGGCCACGGCCAGCACCCGGTCACGCGCCGGGATGGCGAAGGCCACCTCCATGTCGACCGCGGTGATGTCGTTGAGGACGTCCACGATCGGCTGGGTGTAGACCGGACCGCGCGGCGTCGGGATCACCGTGTCACGGCGGTCCATCAGCCAGTAGTCGCCGTCGCTGTCGCGGCGGAAGAGGTTCTCCGTCGGCATCCAGGCGTCGCCGGGGGTGAACACCCCGCGCAGGCCGCCCGCGGACAGGTCGACGGTGTCGGTCACCGTGCCGATCAACAGGCCCACCTCGTTGTCGGCGCAGCGCCGGGCGAAACCGCTGTCCTCGGTGAGGATCTCATCGGTCAGCGGGTCGTAGGCGATGAGCTCCACCTTCGCGGTGCCCGGCACCGGACGGCCCTTGGAACCGATCTTCGCGCCGGCCACATTGGCCAGCACCACATCGCCCTCGATGGAGGCATAGAACTCGACCACCTTGGCGGGGGTGAAACGTTCCTCGGTGCGCCGCCACAGGCCCGCGGGCATGCCCGAGCCGATGAACAGGCGGATCGGGTGCGGATGCCCGGCGACGAAGGTGTCGGTGTCGAGGATGTCGCGCAGCATGGTCCAGGTGTAGGTGACCACGGTGACGCCGTAGCGGTGCACCTCCTCCGCGAACCGGGCGGGCTCGAGCGAGCGGGCCAGCGCGATGCGGCTGCCACCGGCGACCGCGCCGCCCAGACTCACCAGCAATCCGGACGAATGATGCAGCGGCGCAAGGCAGTACACGGTGTCGTGCCGACCCAGGTCGGCGGCCGAGGCGGTGCCGAAGGCCGACAGCGCCCAGCGGTGGTTGGTCACGTACTTGACGTCGAACTTGTCGCCGGTGCCGGTGACCAGGATGAAGGCCAGTTCCCGGGCCAGGCCCGGGTTCGGGCGGTACCAGGCGGGCAGCTCCACCTTGTCGGGGTCGATCTGCTCCATGTCGATCACGTCGGCACCCAACGGGACGTCCAGTTCGCGGGCGTCGCCGCCGCCCAGCACCAGCACCCGGTGCCCGGTGGCCGCGGCGCTGGCCAGGTTCTCCGGATCGGCGACGATCAGCTTGGTCCCGGTCAGCTCGGCGATCTTGGACAGTTCGCTGCCCGGCGCCAGCAGCACCGCGACCGCGCCCAGGCGCGAGAGCGCGGCGATGGCGGCCAGCGCGCTGGGCCGGGTCTCCATGACCACGCCGACCCGGGTCGCCGGACGCACCCCGACCGAGATCAGCCCGCGCACCACATTGTCGATGCGCTGGTTGACCGCTTCCTGGGTGTGCACGCGGTCGTCGAACAGGAACAGGTCCCGGCCGGGCGCGCGACGCGCCTGCTCGGCGAGCAGGCGGCCCAGCGAGATCCGGGTGTGCGGCTGGATCATGCCCAGCCGGGTCAGCCGGGGCAGCGCCCGGGCGGCCTCGCTGGTCAGCTCGACGGTGCCGCGCAGGGTCTGTCCGGCCACGCCCTCGATGGTCTTGCCGACGCTGGTCCCGGCCTCGGCCAGGGTGCCCAGGGCGTGCACCACCCGGGTCAGCCCGGTGCGCGGGCCGCCGCGGACCACCTCGGAGCTCATTCGCTCGACCTGCTCGGGCAGGTCGCCGCGGCCGCTGACGTGGTTGACCCAGTCGCGGACCACGGGCCAGGTCTGCTTGGTGGCGGTGGATCCCGACACCAGTCCGAAATGCCCGGCCACGATGCTGGTCTCGTACACCTCGGCGTTCGGGGCGGCGCGCACGATGCCGCGCACGGCGGCGGGCTGGCCGATGTCGTCGACCTCGCCGACGAAGGCCAGGATCGGGCACTTGATCTCGGCCAGCGAGATGAGCTGGTCGCGGATCACGAAGCCGCCCAGCATCATTCGATTGTGCTTGACGAACTGCTGCAGCAGGTCGGTGAGCGCCGGGCCGGGATAACCGAGCCAGCCGTCGACCTCGAGGAAGCGGCGCTGGCGTTCCTTGGGCAGCAGCGCCTCACGGTTGTGCAGCTGGCGCAGGAAGTCCAGCCGGGAGCGCACCGTCTTGACCGGGTCCAGGGCCTGGAAGCCCAGGCGCACCATGGAATCGGTGATGGGCAGCCGGTTCAGCACGTGGTCGGTGAGGAAGTCCGCGGCGTCGGCGGCCAGCCCGTGCGGCAGGCCGAACGGCATGCCGGCCACGGCGTCGACCGGGCTGCCGAAGGTCACGATGGACTCGATGCCCTTGCCGTAGCGATAGGCCGCGGTCTGATACGCGAACATGCCGCCCTGCGAGTAGCCCATGAGATGGACGGCGCGCCCGGTGATCTCGGTGACCGTGTCGATGGCGTTCGAGACCGCCAGCACGTGGTCGGCGAGGTCGCGGTCCCAGCCGCCCTCCTCGGTGGCGGGCGAGCCGAAATCGACTACCCAGCAGTCGATTCCGCCCTGGTGCAGAATGCCGACCGCCCCATCGGCGGCATTCACGTCCCAGATCTCGGCGGTCACCATGATGGGCGGCACCAGCACCACCACGGGGCGCTCGGCCCCGGTGTCATCGGGGAAGTAGTGCCGCAGGCGGTACATCCGCTTCCGCTCCACCACTTCGTACGGTGACGATTCGATCTCGTGAACCAGCCCCCCGAACCGGATCACCTCCAGCCCGTTCTGCGCGGTCGCGACCAGTCGCTCGATCGGACCCACGACGGACCTCGTATTGAATTTCACGGCTTCTCTCCCAGACATTTCCTGGCCTTGACCAGCGTCACCCGCCCCGACGCGTCCCGATGAGCTTGCCATACCCCCAGCCTACTGCGCTGACGCTGTGACCAGCACCATGCGAGCTATTCGTGGCTAACCAAACCGGGCGTTCGGGGTTTACGGGATACAGCAACATTCCAGGCATCATGTTTTGCCTTTTCAGTCCGCCGCACCCAAGCGACCTCTACCATCGGTATCGCTGGAACACAGTGTCGCGCTTGTCAATTCACTCACTTGTCTAATTTATGCAGGCCTTTTCCCGGCCTGCTGCTCTGCCGTGGACTCCACCGCTCTATGACCGCGGTGGCCCTTCTAGGTGAGGACCGCAGCATGACCATCGAATTGCCCATCGAGCTCACTAACGGCCAACGCAAGTCCCTCAGCACCGCCGCGGCCAGCCGGCTGGCCCACACCACCAAATCCGAACCGCAGATGCAGGGCATCAGCTCCCGCTGGCTGACCCGCTCCCTGCCGTGGACCCAGGTGAAGGGCGGCGTCTACCGGGTCAACCGCCGCCTCACCCACACCGTCGGCAACGGCGAGGTGGAGTACATCATCAACGGCCCGCACGCCCGGGTCATTCCGCTCGAACTGCAGGAGCTGCCGCAGCTGCGCGGCTTCGACGACGAAGAGGCGCTGGCCGCCGTGGCCGGGCGCTTCGAACAGCGGGATCTGCCCGCCGGCACCGTGGTCGCCGAATTCGGCAACCCCATGGACCAGGTGCTGCTCATCGTGCACGGCAAGCTCTCCAAGATCGGCGCCGGCGAGTACGGCGAGACCACCAAGCTCGGCATGCTCGGCGGCGGCGACTTCTTCGGCGACGAGACCCTCACCAGCGGTGACGCCATCTGGCCGGTCACCATCAAGACGGTCACCCCGACCACCATGCTGGTGCTGGCCCGCTCCACCGTGGAGCAGCTCACCGAGAACATTCCGGCACTGGCGGAACACCTTTCCGCCGTGGCCACCGCGCCCGCGCTGCCGCAGAACAAGTACGGCGAGGCCGAGATCCTCATCTCCTCCGGCCACTCCGGGGAGCCGCTGCTCGAGGGCACCTACGTCGACTACGACGACCAGCCCCGCCAGTACGAGCTGAGCCTGGGCCAGTCGGTGCTGCGCGTGCACACCCGCGTCGCCGACCTGTTCAACGATCCGATGGATCAGATCGAACAGCAGCTGCGCCTGACCATCGAGGCCCTCTACGAGCGCCGCGAATACGACCTGGTCAACAACCCGGACTTCGGTCTGCTCAACAACTGTGACCTCAAGCAGCGCATCTACACCGAATCCGGTGCGCCCACCCCGGACGACATGGACGACCTGCTGTCCATGCGCCGCAGCACCAAGCTGTTCCTGGCCCACCCCAAGGCGATCGCCGCGTTCGGCCGCGAATGTTCCAAGCGCGGACTGTATCCGGACCCGGTGGAGGTCGACGGCCATCGCGTGCCGGCCTGGCGCGGCGTGCCGATCTTCCCGTGCGGCAAGATCCCGGTCTCCGACACCCAGACCACGTCCATCCTCGCCATGCGGACCGGCGAGAAGGATCAGGGCGTGATCGGCTTGCACCAGACCGGCATTCCGGACGAGTACGAGCCCAGCCTGAACGTGCGATTCAAGGGCATCGACGATCAGTCGATCATCTCCTACCTGGTCAGCTGCTACTACTCGGCCGCCGTCCTGGTCCCCGACGCGCTCGGCATTCTCGACAATGTGCTGGTCGCCCGTCAGTCCGACTGAGCGAGGTGTCCACCCATGTCGGTGCTCTCCCGCGCCGCGGCCCCGCCTGCCACCCATGAGGTGGCGGCGGCCGTCGCCGCTCTGCTGACCAATCTCGACACCACCGCACCCGAGACCCTGTTCGCCGCCGCCGAAGCCGCGGCGGCCCAGGGTGATCGATCCCTCGGCCTCGCCGATCCCGGCCTCGGCGCGCCCGAGGAGCTCTCCCCCCGACGGCTGCTCGGCCCCTCAGGCCTCGGGGCCCCGAGTCTCCGCGTGAACCTACCCACCCCCCAGGTGATCACGGAGCTCGCGGGACAGGCATCGCGTCCGCCGTCGCCTGCCGGCGGCGCGGTGCCGACGCCGTGGCCGCCGATCTCCCCGGCCCGGCCGTGGGGTCCTATCCCCCGGTCCCTGGGTTCCGGGCGGATTCCCGCTCCCCCGGCCGCTCCGCCCGCCGCACCGGTCACCCCGGTCTCCGGTGCCGTGCCGAATTCGCTCGAGCCCCGCCGGTTCTCGCACGGACCGACCGGTATCGGGACGGCCTCCACCCATCGGGGCCAGCCGCGCGGGTCGATGATCCCCACGCTCTACTGTCCGCCGCCGGTGCGGGACAACCCCGCGCTCGCGGAGGCGGTGAACGTCGGAATCATCGCGTGGGCCGAGGAGATCGGGCTCTACGAGGGCCGGCTCGACGATCTCCGCAAGGCCGACTTCGGCCGGCTGATCATGCTCGCGCATCCGGACTGCGACGATGCGGACCGATTGCTGGCCGTCGCCAAATGCGCGGTCTCGGAGTGGTCGGTCGACGACTACTACTGCGAGGAGGACGCCAGCGACATCGCGCCGGACGGCAGCAAGTCCAGCGCGGAGGCCGAGCTGGGGCCCCGGCTCGAATTGGCCGCCGCCGCCATGGATCCGGTGCACCTGCCACCCCGCTACCAGGTCAAGGTGGAGGAGGCGATGCGCGCCGATCCGATTCTGCGCGCCTTCCGCACCTCCTTCGAGCACCTGTCGCGGTTCGCGACCCCGGCCCAGGTGGCCCGGTTGCGCACCGAGATCGCGGGCTGGTTCATCGCGCTCGGCGCCGAGGCGGGCTGGCGGGCGGCCGGCCGGATGCCGCCGGTGTGGGAATACCTACTGAACCGGCAACCGCACAGCTTCCTGCCCTGCATGGCCCCGCTGGACGCGGTCGGCGGGTACGAGCTGCCCGCCGCGGAGTACTCCGATCCGCGGGTGCGGCGGGTGGTCACCACCGCCGCGCTGGCCAGCCAGATGGTCAACGACCTCTACTCGATGGCCCGCGAGGACCTGTCGGGCGGACGGGAATTCAACCTCCCGACCGTGCTGGCCGCCGAGGAGAACTGCTCGCGCCGCGAGGCCGTGCGACGCACCGCCGAGGTCCACGACGAACTGGTGCACCGCTTCGAGGCCGAGGCGGGCGCGCTCGCCGCCACCGGATCTCCGGAGCTGCGCCGCTTCCTGACCGGGTTGTGGTCCTGGATGGGCGGCAACCGGGCCTGGCACGCGGACAGTCGCCGCTACAACGACAACCCCTGAGCCGCTTCGCATTTCACGCGATACGGTGTTCCCGTCCCGCACCGGTGTGTTCGTTCGCGCAGTACTTCCAGCGTCATATCACCCATTCGAGAGGATGACCTGCCATGACCGCGCTCCACCCCCAGACCGACGCCGTCCTGAAGACCGAGTACCAGAAATCGGTCGCGTCGTACTGGAACAACAACCCCAACGACGACCGGGTCAACACCAAACTCGGCGAGGTGGACGGGCTCTATCACCACCACTACGGCATCGGCGCACCCGACCTGTCGGTCCTCGAGGGTCCGGAGGAGACCCGCCAGGAACGTCTGGTCAAGGAGCTGCACCGGCTCGAGACGGCCCAGGCCGACTTACTGCTCGACCAGCTCGGCGACGTCCGCCCCGGCGACGCGCTGATGGACGGCGGATCCGGCCGCGGCGGCACCAGCTTCATGGCCAACCAGCGCTTCGGCTGCCGGATGGACGGCGTCACCATCTCCGAGTACCAGGTGGGCTTCGCCAACGACCAGGCCCGCGAGCGCGGCGTCTCGGACAAGGTGCAGTTCCACTTCAAGAACATGCTCGACACCGGGTTCGAGACCGGCTCCAAGCGCGGCATCTGGACCAATGAGACCACCATGTACGTGGACCTGTTCGAGCTGTTCGCCGAGTTCTCCCGGCTGCTCGAGCCGGGCGGGCGCTACGTCTGCATCACCGGCTGCTCCAATGACGTGTTCGGCGCCCGCTCCTCCTCGGTGAGCTGGATCGACGCCCACTACGGCTGCAACATCCACCCGCGCAGCCAGTACTTCAAGGCGCTGGCGGCCAACAACCTGGTGCCGGTCGCGGTCCGGGACCTCACCCCGGACACCATCCCGTACTGGGAGCTGCGCACCCACTCCGAGCTCGCGACCGGAGTCGAGAAACCCTTCCTGACCTCGTACAAGGAGGGCAGCTTCCAGTACCTGATGATCGTCGCCGATAAGGTGGGCAGGTGACCGGCACCCTTGACGCATCCGGCACCACCCCGGTGGCGGATTCCGACGCCACCCCGGTGGCCGACCGTGAGACCCTGCTCGTCGAACTCGTCGACGAGCAGGGCCACGCGCGCGGATCATTGTCGGTGGCAGCGGCGCACACCGCGCCCGGACAGCTGCACCGAGCGTTCTCGGTGCTGCTGTTCGACGCCGGTGGGCGGGTGCTGTTGCAGCAGCGGGCCGCGGTGAAGACCCGCTTCCCGCTGCTGTGGACCAATACCTGCTGCGGGCATCCCGAGCCCGGGCAGCCGGTGCTGGAGGCGGCGGCCAAGCGGCTGCACGAGGAGCTCGGCGTCACCGCGGAACTGTCCGAGGTGGGCGCGTTCACCTACCAGGCCACCGACCCGAACACCGGCCGCGTCGAATTCGAATACGACCACGTCGTGATCGGGCGGCTGGACGAGACCGTCCCGCACCCGAATCCGGACGAGGTGGCCGATACCGCGTGGATCCGGCTGGACACCCTGGCCGAGGATGTGGCGAACGAGCCCGCCCGCTACACCCCCTGGCTCGGCGGTGTCCTGAAGGTCGTCGCGGCCCGCGGCTGACCGGCCCTCAGGCCAGTGCGGGCTGCGGCTCCGCGTCCATCAGCCAGTCATTGGGTGCGAAGAGCTCGAAATGGACTCGGTCCGAAGGGATTCCGGCGGACATGAGCTGGGCGCGGATGTTCTGCAAGAAGCCGGTGCCACCGCACAGGTAGTAATCCGCGTCCTCCGGGAACTCGACCTGAGACAGATCCATCAGGCCGTGGCCGTCGGCCTCGTACCAGGCACGGGAGTACACATCGGCCAGACGAGTGGCCAGATCGGCGACCGTTTCGCGCAACGGGTGCGCAGTGGTGGAGCGGTCGGCGTGCAGGATGACGGTTCGGCGCGCAGGAGTTTCGGCCGCCAGGTATTCCAGGATACCGGCCATCGGGGTGACACCGATGCCCGCGGAGATCAACACCACCGGCGCGGTCGCCTCGGTGTCGATGGTGAGATCACCGAAGGGCAGCGTGATCTCGAGGGCGTCGCCGACCCCGAGACTGTCGTGCAACCAGTTCGACACCTCGCCGGCGGGCGCGTCCTGCGCGGCGAGCACCTTGCGCACCGTGAACGCGAGCCGACCGTCTCCACCCCGATTGACCAGGCTGTACTGGCGCAGCTGACGAGCCCCGTCGGACAGCGTGACGCCGACCGAGATGTACTGTCCTGGAAGGAATCCCGGCAACGGACGAGCCGGGTCGGTGGATTCCACCACGAAGGTGGCCACGCCCGACGGGTCATCGACCCGCCGCACCACCCGGGTCGCACGGAACACGTCCCCGGGTTCGATCCCCGCCGCGTCGTAGAGCTCCCGCTCGAAATCGATCAGTGTCGTTGCCATCAGCCAGTACACCCGATCCCAGGCCGCGGCGATCTCCGCGGTCACCACGTCCGCGCCCAGCACCTCGACGATGGCGGCGAACAGATGCTCGTGCACGATGCGGTATTCGGGTTCGGTGACGCCGAGAGAGGCGTGCTTGTGGCCGATGCGGGCCAGCAGTTCACGTGGATGCGGCAGGCTCGGGTCGACGAGGTGGGTGGCGAAGGTGGCGATGGAGGCGGCGAGGGCCTTCTGCTGAGCGCCGTCGTGCTGATTGCCGCGATTGAAGCGATCCCGCAGCAGTTCCGGATGCGCGGTGAACATCTTGCGGTAGAACAGCGGGGTGATCTGATCGATGTTCGCCGCCACCAGCGGCAGCGTCGCGCGAATCACCTCGGCGTGCTCGGGTTCCAGTTCGGGGACGATGTTGAGGGAGGAATCCGGCGCGAGCCTCATGAGGTCTCCTAGATTTCGGTGAGTGCGGCTGCCGGGAAGCCCGGCATATGCAGCAGTTCCACGGTGCGCTGATCCACCAGATCGGCCAGGACGTACCGATCCAACTCGACATAGAAGGCGTTCTGCGCCTTCGCGAGAGCTCCTCGCAAACGACAGGCATTCGCAATGGGACACGGATTGTCACCGAGGCATTCGACGACTTCGTTATCACATTCCAGCTGTCGCACAATAGTGCCGATGGTAGTTTTTCGGCCGGCATCGGTCAGGAAGATCCCGCCGGTGCGCCCGCGCTGGGACTCGACATAGCCGAGTTCGGCCAGCCGGGACACAGCCTTCGCAACGTAGTTCTCGGAGGCATTGACCTGTCGCGCAATGAGTTTGACAGTGACCCGCTCCTCGGCACCGCCACTGACCGCCAGTCGCATGAGCGACCGTAGGCCGAGATCGGTGAACCGGGAGAGCTGCATGAGACCAACCTACTTAATTCCGACTTGGAAACGCATATTTTTCTATTGTGCGCTTTAATACTCAATTCCGTGCCGAATATGTAAGCCACACCACAAAATTGGACCGACGCTATTAATCTATTAGCAAATCCCTGGCGACGTCCGGCACCGCCGCCAGGGATATCCCCTCAAGCTGAAACCATGAGCCTGCTGCGGGTGGCCAGCCCGTAGTAGATGACCAACGCCAGCCCACATCCGATGAACCAGCTGTACTGGGCCGCGGTGTGCATGCCGTACACGTCCTTCGCCAGCACCGGGAACACCGCCGCGAGCGCGCCCACCACGGTCGCGATCACCGCGACCGGGTTGAATCCGTTGCGGTACCAGTACTTCCCGGTCTCGGCCATGGTGAACAGCTCGTCGACCACGATGGTCTTCTTGCGCACCAGGTAGTAGTCGGCGATGAGCACGCCGAACAGCGGTCCGATGAACGCGCCCAGCACTTCCAGGGTGTAGTGGATGACGTCCGGGTTGTTGTACAGGTTCCACGGCGTGATCAGCACCGACCCGACCGCCGCGATCATGCCGCCCATCCGCCACGAGATCTTCTGCGGGCTCACGTGCGAGAAGTCGAAGGCGGGCGAGATGAAGTTGGCGACGATATTGATGCCGACCGTGGCGATGGTGAAGGTGAGCGCGCCGAGCACGATCGCGAAGGTGGAGTCGATGCGCGAGACGGTCTCGACGGGATCGGTGATGAGCTCGCCGTACACCGGGATGGTCAGCGACGCGGTGATCACCACCAGCAGCGAGAAGGCCAGGAAGTTGACCGGCAGCCCGAGCAGGTTGCCGCGCTTCACCGCCTCCATGGACTTGCTGTAGCGGGAGAAGTCGCCGAAGTTCAGCATGGGCCCGCAGAAGTAGGACACCACCAGCGCGATCGCGCCCAGCAGCACCGGCAGCGCGTCCCAGCCGTGGTACTTCACCGCGCCCAGCTGCAGGTCGATGGCGCCCCAGCCGGCCTTGTAGATCAGGTAGCCGCACAGGAAGAACATGACGACATAGACGGCGGGACCGCAGAAGTCGATGAACTTGCGGATGGACTCCATGCCCTGCCAGAACACGGCGGCCTGCACGATCCACAGCACCAGGTAGGCGCCCCAGCCGAGCAGCGACAGCCCGAGGAAGCCGTAGTCGCCGGACTTGGCGTAGGGAGCCAGGCTCGGGAAGAGCTTGACCGCCACCACGATCAGCGCGGCCGAGGCCAGGTAGGTCTGAATCCCGTACCAGGCCACCGCGATCAGGCCGCGGATGATGGCCGGGATGTTCGCGCCCTTCACGCCGAAGGCGCTGCGGCACATGACCGGGTACGGGACGCCCGCGCGCTGGCTGGGCGCGGCCACCAGATTGCACAGGAAATATACGATCGTGATGCCGATGAGCAGGGCGACCAGCACCTGCCAACCCGCCAGGCCGAGCGCGAAAAGGCTACCGGCGGTGACGTATCCGCCGACGCTGTGCACATCCGACATCCAGAAGGCGAAGATGTGGTACGAGCCCCAGGTCTGTTTCTTCAGGGGGGCGAGATCGTCATTGGTGAGCCTGAGGTCGTAGTCTGGAGCGGGCGGCGGTGCCGCTGATTCCGCACCCGCCGCTGCGGGAGTGACGATGTCGGTCATGGGGTTGCATCCGATCCGAAAGCCGATGAGTGTGCTCAAGGTAGGAATCAGCCGTTCCCCATGGATTGCTTTTCGGTTTCCGGGCCATTGCGTGATCCGTATATCTTTTCCGACCAGCCCGTTCACACGTGCTTCACATTTCTCGGGCGTGGAGTGCGGGATTCGCCATTATCCGCCGCGCCGCGCCACCCCGCGGGTGAGGTGAATTCCTGGCAACATGGCGCGCATGGAGCTCATGGCGCGGATCGAGGCGGCGACGACCCTGCTCGAACCGGTGATCCGCCGGACGCCCGTGGTCGGTTCGCGGGTGCTGGCGGAGCGGGTCGGGCACCCGGTGTGGCTGAAGTGCGAGAACCTGCAGCGCACCGGCTCGTTCAAGCCGCGCGGCGCCTACAACCGGATCGCGAATCTGTCGCCCGCCGAGCGGGAGCGCGGCGTGGTGGCGGCCAGCGCGGGCAATCACGCGCAGGGGGTGGCCTGGGCGGCGACCTCGCTGGGTCTGGACTCCACGGTGTTCATGCCGGTCGGCGCGGCCCTGCCGAAGCTGGTGGCCACCCGGGCCTACGGTGCGACCGTGTACCAGGTGGGCGACACCGTCGATCAATGCCTGTTCGCGGCAAAGGAATTCGCCGATCGCACCGGGGCGACGCTGGTGCACCCGTTCGATCATCTCGACATCGTGGCCGGGCAGGCGACGGTGGGGCTCGAAATCCTCGAGCAGCTTCCGGATGTCGGCACCGTGCTGGTCCCCACGGGTGGTGGCGGCCTGCTCGCGGGAGTCGCGGCGGCCCTGCGACGGCTGCGCCCGCAGGTCCGGGTGATCGGGGTCCAGGCCGCCGAGGCGGCCGCCTGGCCCGCCTCCCTGGCCGCCGGGAAACCGATTGCCCTGGAACAGATGTCCACCATGGCCGACGGCATCGCGGTGGGCCTGCCCGGCGAGGTCCCCTTCGAGTACGTCCTCGAGGCCGCGCCCACCATCGTCACCGTCGACGAGGACGCCCTGTCCAGGGCGCTGCTGCTGTGCATGGAACGGGCCAAGCTGATCGTCGAGCCCGCGGGCGCGGCCGGTGTCGCCGCCCTGATGTCCTGCAGCGCAGAGGAACTCGCCCTGGACGGCCCGGTCTGCGCCATCCTCTCCGGCGGCAATATCGACCCTCTGCTGCTGACCCGCGTCATCGGCCACGGCCTCAGCGCCGCCGGCCGCTACCTGGCGGCCCGCATCACCATCTCCGACCGCCCCGGCAGCCTGTCCCGCCTCCTGTCCGAGCTGAGCCGCACCGGCGCGAGCGTCCTCGACGTCGCCCACTCCCGCACCGGAGCCTGGCTCGGCATCGACGAGGTCGAGGTCCTCCTCACCCTGGAAACCCGCGGCCCCGCCCACCGCGACGAGGTCCTCACCACCCTCGCCGACGCGGGCTACGAGGTCCGAGTCCAGGACTGAAGTCCGATCCGAATCTCAGTGCGCCCCACCGAGTTCCAACGCCAGCACCCCCGCGATCACCAAGACGATCCCCCCGATCTGCACCGCGGTGATCCGCTCGTCCAAGAACAACGCCCCGATGGTCGCCACCGCCACCACCCCCACCGCCGACCAGATCCCGTACGCCACCCCGATCGCCATCCCCCGCTTCAACGCCTGCGACAAGAAGTAGAACGCCGCCCCGTACCCGATCACCACGATGATCGACGGCACCAGTTTGCTGAACCCTTCGGAGATCTTCAGCGACACCGTCGCCGTCACCTCACACGCGATCGCCAACGCCAGCAACAACAAGGTCATAGCCGCACAATAGCGAGGCGGACCCGCTACAGGTGCACCAGCGCGGTCATCGGGGAAACCCCCAGGGTGGTCAGCATCGCCGTGCCGTCGGTGGCATCCGCGCCACCGGCCAGCACCCGGGTGCGGGCCGCCTGGTAGACGCAGCCCGCGGCGTCGAAAGTGGCTGCGGTGGACAGCAATCGGTCCCGATCCTTGGTCAGCAGCGCCTCGGCCCGGTCGATGATGGCCGCGGCGATCGGGTTTCCGGCGGCGGTGAGGCGGGCCTGGTCGAATTGCTCTGACGCGTCGCTGTTTCCGGTCAGTACCGCGGCCTCGGCGTGCAGGGCCAGGTACCAGGGGAGCCAGGCGCCCGGGACGCGGGTGGTCGCCTCGGCCACGGTGAGTTCGGTGCGTTCGAGGGCGTCTTCGGGCTGGCCGTGGTGGAGCATCAGGAGGGCGTCGAAGACGGCTTGGTAGCCGTCGGCGTCGGCGGCGGGGGTGCCGAGTTGCTGGAGGACGGTGGTCCATTCGCGTTCGGCGTCGAAGTCGTCGCGCAGGCCGTGGATCATTCGGACCCCGGCGACGGCCGCGCCGAGGGCGGAGCGGGCGGGGCGGTCCTCGCGGTGCCAGGCTTCGAGGAAGCGGGCGCCGTGGGTGAGGACGTCGTCGACATTGCCCGCGAGGGCGTCGGCCACCAGGAGGCGGCTGGTGGCCGTGTGGCCGACCTCGGCGAGCATCGGGTGCTCGGCCAGTTGCCGTCCCCAGCGGCGGGCCCCGGCGAGATCGCCTGCCCCGAGGCCGAATTCGGCGGCTTGGCCGAGTGCGTCGACCAGCTCGTGGGTGCCGATCGGGTTGTCCGGCGTGGTGGACAGCACTCGGACGCGCCGACGGGCGGTGCTCGCGGCGGCCCGCGCATCCCCGGCGCGACTCTGTGCGGCGGCGAGGGCGTCGAGGGCGGCGGACTCGACGAAGACGTCACCGGTGGCATGTGCGAACTCGACCGCGTGCTCCGCCCGCGAGACCTGTTCCGCCGCAGCGACAGCCGCACTCCCCTGCGGCGCGCCGAAGGGATTGGCGAAGACAACGGCCTCGGCAAGCCCGATCGCCGCCCGCGCAGCCGCGTCCCCCACAGCGGTCCCCGCGCGAACAGCATCGGCCCGAGCGTCCCGCGCAGCCGCGACGCCGCCCTGATCGACGTGGTCGGTGCTTGCGGGGGTTTCGGCGGTGGTGTGCGTGGTCCGCGATGGGTCGGTCAGCAGTCGGGCCCGCTCGACGAGGGCTTCCACGTCGCGCCGCGCCGGGAGTTGTTCGAACGTGCCCCAGAAGCGGTAGGCGGAGGCCGCCGCGGTGGCCAGGTCGATGGCCGCGGCGGCGGGATCACCGGCGCGCTGGGCGAATTCGGAGGCCGAGCGGTGCAGGCGGTACATGTCGTCGCCGTTGCCGCCGCAGCCCGCCGCGGCGGCCGACTGACGGAGCAGGTCGGCGGCGACGGCGGGGTCGGCGGCGAGGTAGGCGGCTTGTTCGTGGCGCCATTGGGATTCGCCGGTGTGATGGCGGGCGAACAACAGGTGTCCGAAGCCACGGGCCAGGGCGAAAGCGGCGGCCCGCTGATCCGGGCGTTCGAAGGCCCAGCCGAGGGCGGCGCGGAAATCGTCCGCGGCGATATCGAATCGGGGCCGCCAGCCGTCGCGGACGGAAACCAGCTCGGTGGCCTCCGCCGCGCACCAGCGCAGGTGGGCCGCGCGGGCGTCGTCGATCTCACCGGCGGCGTCGAGCTGTTCGAGGCCGTACTGGCGGATGGTCTCCAGGGCGCGGAATCGGGTTCCGGTCGGGGTGTCGGTGACGACCAGCAGGCTCTGCTCGGCCAGCCGCGCCAATCCGGCCGCGACCGCGCCCTTGTCGAGGTTCGCCGCCGCGGCGGCCGCCTCGACGGGGAAGGCGGCCATGAACACCGAGATCCGGCGCAGCAGGGTGCGGTCCTCGGGTTCGAGCAGGGCGTGGCTCCAGTCCAGGGCGGCGCGGACCGAGCGGTGCCGGTCGTCGGCGCGGGCCCCGCCCGACAGCATGCGCAGCTGGTCGTCCAAACCCGCGGTGAGGCCGTCCAATCCGAGGGAGGTCCAGCGGGCGGCGGCCAGTTCGATGGCCAGGGCCACGCCGTCGAGACGTCCGCAGAACGCGGCCACCTGGTCGCGCAGCGCGTGGTTGGGCGGCCAGCCGCCGGCGGCCGCGCGGTCCATGAACAGGGCGACGGCGTCCGAATCGCCCTCTCCGGCAAGCGACATGGGCGGCACGGTGTAAGCGTGTTCGAACGGCACCAGCAGCCGGGCACGGCTGGTGGCCAGCACGCGCATGCCGGGACAGGTGGCCAGCAGCTCTTCGATGAAGGGGGCCACGCCGTCGCGGACGTGTTCGCAATTGTCCAGGACCAGAAGGGCATTGCGGTCGGCGAGCGCGGCCAGCACGGCGCGGTCGAAGGGGCGGCCGGGTTGTTCGCCGACGCCGAGGGCCATGGCGACGGTGCCCGCGACCACACAGGTGTCGGGGCTGGCGAGCGGCACCAGGTCGACGAACCACACGCCGTCGGCGAAATCGGCGGCCATCTCGGCGGCGACGGCGAGGGCCAGCCGGGTCTTGCCGACGCCGCCTGGTCCGACCGCGGTCACCTGACGCTGGGTCCGGAGCAGTTCGGCGAGTTCGGCGCGTTCACGGGTGCGGCCGATGAACGAGGTCAACGGTTTCGGCAGCACGGGCGCGGCCTGCGGGCTCGCGGTGCGGGTGGCGGCCGCGTGCTGGGCCAGGGCCCGGCGGTCGGGCACGTCGAGTTTGCGCAGCAGCGAGGAGACGTGGCTCTCCACCGTGCGCACCGAGATGAACAGTCGCGCACCGATCTCGGCATTGCTGAGGTGCTCGCCCACCAGGGCCAGCACCTCGGCTTCGCGGGTGGAGATTTCCAACGTCACAGCCATGAACCCAGTCTGCCGCATCCGATCGGCCGCGGCGGTACGGGCGGGCTCGGTGTCGCTTCTCCGTGGTGGATTCCGTGGTCGCCACGGATGTGACCGAGGGGCCCCGGCGGCGAAGCTGGAAGCACACCGAACGAACACCCTCTCACCAGGAGAAACAATGACCACCCAGGGCATCAAGACCGTGCTGCACCCCGTCGCCGACCTGGCCGCCGCCAAGACCGTGTACGCCGCTCTGCTGGGGCTCGAGCCGCAGACCGACTCCCCCTACTACGTGGGCTTCGAGGCCGAAGACCAGCACATCGGCCTGGTCCCGGCGGGCAGCCCGCAGAGCCCGGAATCCCCCGTCTCCTACTGGCACGTCGCGGACATCGAGGCCAAGGTCGCGGCGCTCACCGCCGCGGGCGCCACGGTGCAGCAGGCCGCCCGCGAGGTCGGCGGTGGCCGTCTGGTCGCGACCGTGACCGACCTCGACGGCAATGTCCTGGGCCTCATCCAGGACAACTGACCCTCCGCCACTCCCGCTTCTCCCCACTCCCGCAAAGGAATCCAGCCATGGCCACCGAGAACCCCACCGAGAAGACCACCGTCGGTTTCAGCGCCGACGAGCGCGCCGCCATGAAAGCCCATGCCGAGGAACTGAAGACCGCCGCCCGCCGCCGTAACTCCCGCTCCGCCAAGGCCGATGGCGAGCAGGACGTGCTGGCCAAGATCGCCGAGATGGACGACGCCGACCGCGCGATCGCCGAACGCCTGCACGCCCTGGTCAAGTCCATCGCCCCCGAGCTCGGCGCGAAGACCTGGTACGGCATGCCGTCCTACACCCGCGACGGCAAGATCGTGTTCTTCTTCCAGCCCGCCGCCAAGTTCAAGTACCGCTACGCCATCCTGGGCTTCAACGATGCCGCCAACCTGGACGACGGCGAGATGTGGCCGGTCAACTACGCGCTGCGGAGCATGACGCCCGCCACCGAGGCCCGCATCACCGAACTCGTGCGGCAGGCTTTGAGCTAGACCCCGCAGCTCGGAAACACCCACGGGCGAACTTTCCCGGCCGGATTCGAATCCTTTTCCGGCCGGGGACGCTCTTATGGTGGTGACTGTACGAATCCAAGTGAGAGAGCAGGACGTGGAACGCGGCTGGGCCGGTGAGCAGCTGGTGACGGCGGCCCAGAACGGTGACCGCGAGGCGATCGCCGCCGTCGTGTACGGCGCGCATCCGCATGTGCGCAGGTTCGCGCAGCACCTGTGCGCCTCCGACACCGATGCCGAGGACGCCACGCAGGAAGCGCTGATCATCCTGTACCGCAAGATCGGCACGCTGCGCGCGACCACCGCGCTGGCGTCGTGGATGTTCCGCATCGTCCGCAACGAGTGCCTGCGCCGGGCGCGCCGAGTCCTGGACCACGCGCCGCGGATCGAGGCCGGCGATGTCGTCCTCTCCGCCGAGGACGAGGTGCTGCGGCGGCTGGACGCCGACCAGCTGGCCGAGGCGATCACGGCCCTGCCCGAGGTGCAGCGCCGGGTGCTGATCATGCGCGATGTGCTGGGCTATCCCGGCCGCGCGACCGCCGATGCGCTCGGATTGAGCACCGCGGCAATGAAATCGCAGCTGCACCGCGCCCGCGCCGCGGTCCGCCTGGGTCTCGACGACCTCCGCTGACCGCCGGGCCGGTCGCGCCACCGGTCATCGCACGCCATCCGGCCATCTCGTACCACCCCATGCGAAGGGACGCTCCGTCATGCTCACCACCGAACACCCCGCGCCGAACCTGGATCTGATCGACACCGCCGGACAGCCCTGGCGGCTGTCGGACAGTCGCGACGCGCGCGGCACCCTGCTGTATTTCATGCGCTCGACCTCGTGCCCGATCTGCAACCGGCACGTCCGTGATCTCATCGCGCGGCGCGACTTCTTCGACGACGAGAACATCCGGGTCGTGATCGTCGTGCCCGAGGATCGCGACGCCGCTCTGGCCTGGAAGACCAAGCACGCCATACCGTTCGCCGTCCTGACCGGTTCGACCGGCGATCCGCACGAGTCGGTCGGCCTGACCCGCCGGATGTTCGGTTCCATGCGGCAGTCGGGCACCGTGCTCGTCGACTCCCGGGGCACGGTCCGTCACGCCCACGGCGCGACCATGCCGGTCAGCAGCTACGACCGGAAGGGCATCACCGCCGCCGTCCTCGCCCTGCGGGACACGCGGAATTAAATGGGATGCGGCGGATGCGGGCCTGTGGTTAGAGTGCTCGGCATGTGGCTGTTCCTGTTCTCCTGAGCGCGATTCGCGTCTGACGCCCGGCGATCTGTCGTCTCGACCGCCCGTGGCTTTCCCGATTCCGACCGGCATCCGATCCGGTTAGTCGGTCACGCATATTTCTAGGAGGACTTGTGCCCGAGCACTTCTCGCTGCCCGAAAACGCTGCGTCACCTGCAATTCCCGCGTCGCCTGCGTTGCCTGCTGTGACCGCTTCGCCCGACATCCCTGTCGAGGCTCCCGTGGAGCGCCAGCTCTCGCGGGCCGAAAGGCGTGGCAAAGGCGCGCGGAAACAACACGATCGCGACGGCAAGGTGCACGACCCCGGTCGCGCGTCCGTGC
>NZ_JBHWHH010000141.1:0-18783 GCF_042732555.1 Nocardia sp. NPDC059764 | reverse complement strand
CAGCACCAGCACCTCGGACCTATCGTCCCCCGGTTTCGGCGGCCTCAAGGTGGTGATCTTCGACTACGACCAACTCGCGCTGCCGATCGAAACCGTCCGCAGCGCGGCATCCAGACTCAAATCGAGTCCGCTGTACGGTTTGGTCAGCGCCCATATCGCCGCACTCGGCGAAGCGGGTGACATCGAGCCCGGCCCCGCTCGAATCATGCTCAAATCGGCTACCACCCAACTGATTCGAGCGCTGATCACCACCGCCGCGGCCGACCCTCGTCAGCGTGAGGACCTCCACGAGACGCTGTATCTGCGAATAGCCGCCTATGTCGAAGAGCATCTCGGGGACCCGGGTCTCAACCCCGATCAAATCGCGCGGGCACACAACATTTCGGTCCGGCACTTGTACAATGTCTGGTCCGCGGCGGGAATCCCACTGAGCCAGTGGATCATCGGAGCCCGCCTCGAGGGCGCGCGCGCCGACCTCGCTCGTCAGGGCCGCACCGTGCCGATCACGGTGGTAGCGCATCGATGGGGCTTCACCAGCCCCGCCCATTTCGCGCGCCGATTCCGCGCCGCCTACGGCATGTCGCCCCGGGAATGGCAGCAAACCAACGACCGCCAGGCCCCTTGACGGATTTGACTGCCTCGGCACAGTGATGGTCTGCGCGCGCACGATGCGCGGGCATGGGATTCATGCGGAACACCGTCGCCTTAGCGTGAAACGCAGGCTCCACGATGCGAAGGCGGCACGATGAACATCGCGGATCTCACCGTCACGGGAGCGGCCCTCCCGCACGCCGCACGCTGGGACAGCACGACCGAGAACGGTCGGCCGACCTCTCGACGTCGGCGTACTGCTACTGCCATTCAGGCCGCTCCGCTATCCGGCAAACGACGAGGCCGCCGCCGAACCGGACTCGGGTCGATCGAATCTCGAACTGAGGCAACGCTGATGACCGAAATCTGCGACCAACCGACCGCGCCGGCTCGAGCACAGGGCCTGCCCTTTGTCGGTCGGGCAGCGGAATGCCTTGTGCTGGAAGCCTTCACGAAAAAGGTCCGAGCAGGCCTGAGTGACGTTCTGGTGCTGGCCGGGTCGCCCGGCATCGGAAAGACCCGGCTGCTCGATCATCTGGCCGATACCGCACAGGATCTGCTGGTGCTGCGGACTTCGGGCATCGAGTCGGAGCTACCCCTGGGATTCGCCGCGCTGCACCGTCTGCTGCACCCGTTCCTCGATCGTCGCGATCGTATTCCAGAGCCGCAAAAGGCGGCTCTGGGTGCGGCTTTCGGGCTTGTCGCGGGCCCGGCACCCGATCGCTTCCTGGTGGGCCTCGCGACACTGAGCCTCTTCGCTGACCTGGCGGGCGAGGGTCCGCTGGTGTGTCTGATCGACGATGCGCAGTGGCTGGACCGCGAATCCTGTGAGGCGTTGACGTTCGTCGCGCGTCGCCTGCACGCCGAAGGTGTCGGAATGCTGTTCGCGGTGCGTGAACTGGCATGCGGCAGTGCGGTTTTCGAAGGGTTGCCGGTGCACACGGTGGCGGGGCTTCCGGGCCCGGACGCCCGGGCGCTGCTGGCCCGCACCGCCCGCGGCTCTCTCAACGACGCGGTCGCCCGGAGACTTGCCGAGCAGACCGACGGCAACCCTCTCGCACTGGTGACCCTGGTGTCCTCGCTGACGGCCGAGCAGTTGGGTGGATCCGCGGCGCTGCCCGAGCCGCTGCCGATCGCCTCGCGGCTCGCGGACTGCTTCCTCACGCAGATCCGGGCGCTCACGAAACCCACCCAGGATCTGCTCCTGCTCGCTTCGATCAGTCCGATCCGGGACGAGGCGCTGCTGTGGCGGGCGGCGGCGCTGCTCGGATTGTCGGAGCACGACGCCGATCCCGCGGTCGAGGCCGGAGTGCTGGTGCTCGGCAACGGTTTCGCGTTCTCCCATCCGTTGATCCGATCCGCCGTGCACGGAGCGGCCGGACCCGGCGCCCTTCGGCGGGCACATCAGGCGATCTCCGCGGCCTGCGACCCCGACCACGACCCCGACCTGCGAGCCTGGCACCTGGCCGCCGCCACCGCGGGAGTCGACGAGACGGTCGCCCGTGATCTGGAAAGCTCCGCGGAGCGCGCCCGAGCGCGCGGCGGTTACGCGGCCGAGGCGCTGCTGCTGGCCCGAGCAGCCGAGTTGACGCCCTCGACAGCGCGGCGCGACGAGAGGCGACTGGTCGCGGCCCAGACCTATCTGAGGTGCGGTGATCCGCAGTCCGCGCAACGCCTACTCCTCGAATCGCAACCGGCGAGCCGGGTGCCCGCGATGCGGGGCAGGGCCCGCTGGCTGAAAGCGGCCATCGAAACCTACTTCTGCCGACTCGAAGACCAGCCCGCTCTGCTGCTGGCCGCCGTGGCGGAGCTGGGCCCGGCGGACGGAGAACTGGCCTGGCTCATGCACTCCCAGGCACTGAGTTCGGCGATGTTGTCCAGAGCGGACACTGTGGGCGCCACGGTGCTGGAGGTCGCCCGCGCCGTCCTGGGTGCGCTCGAGGGACGGTCGTCCGCACTGTCGGTGTACGACCTGTTCGTCGTCGCCTACGCCACCCGGATCAGCGAGGGATACTCGGCGGCCGTGCCCCGGTGGCGCACCGCGCTCCAGGCCCTGCGCGAGGAAGAACTCGCCGAAGAAGGGATGCCTTTGGCGGTGTTCGCCCATTTCGGGTGCGACGAGTTGTGGGACGACCGCGCCCGGCAGGACGTGTTCACACGGCTGCATGCCTACGACCGGGAAAACGGCGCCCTGGTCGGGCTGCGGGTCGTACTGGAATGTCAGGCGATCGACGCGCTGCGAGCGGGTCGGCGCGACGAGAGCGCCGACTATCTGACCGAGGCCCGCGAGCTGCTCACGGTGATCGGGCTGCGCGACGAACACTCCCTGCAACGGCTGGAGCTCTTGGTCTGGAGTGGTGCGGAGGCAGCGGCCCGCGCGCTGGCCTCGAGCGTCGACGGAGCGGACTTCCCCGCTCGAGCCATGCAGGCGGCGGTGGCCGCGCGCTACATGATCATTCTCGAATTGAGTCTGGGGAACTATCGCGCGGCCCTGGACCTGGCGCGGTTTCTCTACGACGAGGACGTGCCCGGGCACAGCAACCTGATGCTCGCCGACATGGTCGAGGCGGGAGTCCGCGTACAAGACACCGATTCGGCCCTGTTGGCGTTCGCCAGGCTGGATGCGCAGGCGAGGGCCAGCGGAACATCCTGGGCGCTGGGGTCTCTGGCTCGAGCGCGAGCGTTGCTGACCGACGACGACACCGCGGCGGACTCGTATCAGGAAGCGATCGACCAGCTCGGGCGCACCGGGGTCACCGTCGACCTCGCCCGCACACACCTGCTCTACGGCGAGTGGCTGCGCCGGCGGAAGCAGCGGCTACAGGCCCGCGTCCAGCTGCGGCTCGCCTTCGAGATGTTCTCCTCGGCCCGGGCCCCGCTCTTCGCCGAGCGGGCCCGCGCCGAACTCGCCGCCACCGGTGAACGGGTTCACCGCAGGAACCCGACACCCCTCCCACAGCTCACACCCCAGGAATCCCAGATCGCGGCATTGGCGGCCGAGGGGGCGACCAATACCGAGATCGCGGCTCGCCTCTATATCAGCACCTCCACCGTCGAGTACCACCTCACGAAGGTCTTCCGGAAGCTCGCGGTGACATCCCGCAGGCAGCTGCGGTCGACGCTGAGTCCGGGGGACTAGGGAAACCGCTGGGGGGTTTCTCCGATTCGCCGGAGGGTTCGCGCGGGGTCTCATCAATGAGTCGACTCCACCGAGAATCGTAGGGAGACATCGTGACCGCGAATCAGATCCTCTTCATCCACGGACTCTGGCTGCACTCGGCGTCCTGGCAGCCCTGGCTCGAGCTGTTCCAGGAACACGGCTACCGGACCTCCGCACCAGGCTGGCCCGGAGAACCCGACACCGTCCAGTCGGCGCGGGCCGCTGCGGACGATGTGGCGGGTCACGGCATCGACGACGTGGTCGAACACTATGCCGCGCTCATCGCCGAGCTGCCCGCGCCGCCGATCCTCATCGGGCACTCCTTCGGCGGCATGATCGCCCAGAAGCTGCTCGGGCAGGATCGCGCCGCCGCGGCGATCGCCATCGACGCCGCCCAGATCAAAGGCGTACTGCCCCTGCCGCTTTCGGCGCTGCGCTCGACCACGCCCGTCTTCAAGAACCCCGCCAACCGGAACCGGGCGGTGTCGCTGACCGCCGCGGAATTCCGGTACGCGTTCGGCAACGCCATTCCGGCCGAGGAATCCGACGATCTGTATGAGCGCTGGGCGGTGCCCGCCCCCGGGAAACCGCTGTTCGAAGCGGCGGCGGCCAACTTCAATCCGCACTCCGCGGCCAAGGTGGACACCGCCAACGCGGGCCGCGGGCCGCTGCTGCTGATCACCGGCGGTAAGGACCATACGGTCCCCGAGGCCGTCACCAGGGCGACGCTGAAACAGTATCGCCACTCCGAGGCGGTCACCGATCTCCTGGAATTCCCGGACCGCGGGCATTCCCTGGTGGTCGACCATGGCTGGCGCGAGGTCGCCGATGCCTGCCTGTCGTGGTTGAAGAGCCAGGAGCTCTGAGGACCGCGATGTTCGACCTCAACCTCGCGGGCAAGGTGGCCGTGGTGACCGGGGCCGGCCGGGGCATCGGCCTGGCTGTGACGAAAGCGCTTGCCGCCGAGGGGGTGTCGGTGGTCGCGGGCTCGCGCACCGGAAGCCAGGAGCTGAAGGAACTGGCCGCCCACGACGGCGTGCGGACACCGTTGATCGATCTCACCACGCCCGAGGGACCGCAGCGGCTGGTCGACGAGGCCGTGACCGCGTTCGGCGGAATCGACATCGTGGTCAACAATGTCGGCGCGGTCATCCCCCGGGTGCAGGGGTTCCTCTCCGTGACCGACGAGGACTGGCAGTGGTCGCTGACGACGAACCTGCTCGTCGCGGTCCGCACGGCCCGCGCCGCACTCCCGTATCTGATCCAGCGCGACACCAGCGCCATCGTGACGATCAGCTCGGTCAACGCGTCTCTTCCCGATCCCGGCGTCATCGACTACTCCGCGGCCAAGGCCGCCCTGTCCAACTTCAGCAAATCGTTGTCGAAAGAGTTCGGCCCACAAGGCGTCCGAGCGAACACCATCTCACCGGGACCGGTCACCACGGCGCTGTGGCTGGGCGATCAGGGCGTAGCCGCCGTGGTCAGCGCCGCGGTGTCCGCCGATCCCGACGAGGTGGTCCGGCAGGCCGCGGCTCAGAGCGTCACCGGACGGTTCACCCACCCGCAGGAGGTCGCCGACCTGGTGCTGCTGCTGGCGAGCGAACGGACCGCCAACGTCACCGGCGCCGACTTCAGGATCGACGGCGGACTCATCCAAACGCTCTGAACGAAAGGCAAGTCATGGCAATCGAACCCGCGGTGGTACACGCCAAAGAAGGCGAACCATTCACCATGACCGAGACCGAACACCTGCTGTGGAAGGTGACCGCCAAGGACACCGGTGGACGTTTCGATGCCGCCGAAGTGACGGCGTTGCCATTCGTCTCGGGTCCGCCGCAGCACATCCACGACAACAGCGACGAGATCTTCTACGTCCTGGAGGGAACCGTCCGAGTCCTGCTCGGCGATCAACTCCACGACGCCGAGGAAGGAACACTGGTCTTCATCCCCCGAGGCACCAGCCACACGTGGATCAACGGCGGAGCGGTTCCGGCGCGATTCCTGACCATGTTCATCCCCGGTGGTATGCAGGGATTCTTCGAATCCACCGCGCCTCTGGTGCAACAGGTCCCACCGGATCTGGACGCTCTGGCAGCCGCCGCCGCGCAGTTCGACACCCGTCTCAGTGGCCCGCCGCTCCCGCCTCTCCCCCGATCGTGAAATCGATGCGGCGGATATCTTGGATAGGAACCGTCATGCGCGTGTGCAATAGCCTGAAGGCATCGTTCGCCGCTACCGTCCTGGCCGCCGCGCTGGCCGTGTCCGCCGCGCCCGCGCAGGCCGACACACCACGCCCGACCATCGTGCTGGTGCACGGGGCCTTCGCCGACGCCACCAGCTGGGACGGTGTCGCGGCCGCCCTGCGCACCGACGGATACCGAGTCGTGGTGCCGGACAACCCGTTACGCGGCCCCGCCAACGACGCGGCAGCCATCGAGAAGTCGCTCGCCGACATCGACGGCCCGGTCGTGCTGGCGGGTCACTCCTACGGTGGCGCGGTGATCACCAACGTCCATGACGCGGACGTGAAGGCCATGGTCTACATCGCGGCCTTCGCACCGCAGCAGGGCGAACCCATCGCGATCGCCATGGACCCTCTCCGGTTCCCCGGAAGCCAATTGCAGCCGCCCGCACTGGCTTTGACGCCTTCGAGCTCGGGAGTCGATGGCTACGTCGCCGCCGACTCCTTCAACAGCGTTTTCGCACAGGACGTTTCGCCCGCGACAGCGGCGAACATGATCGCCCACCAGCACTCCATCGCCCTGACCGCGCTGCTGGAGCCCAGTGGGCCCGCCTCCTGGACAACCACTCCCACCTGGTATCTGGTTTCCTCCGCCGACCGCGTGATCGCACCCGCCGCCGAACGTTTCTTCGCGCAGCGGATGGGTGCGCACACCGCCGAGGTCGATGCCTCGCACGCCTCGCTGGTCTCCCGACCGGACGTAGTCGCCGCCTTCATCGAACAAGCCGCTCGGTGAGGGCCTCGACAACCATCTCCCACCCTCGACGATCACAAGGAGCGCAACATGCCCATCATCACCACGTCGGACGGCGTCGACATCTACTACAAGGACTGGGGCAGCGGGCAGCCCATCGTCTTCAGCCACGGCTGGCCTTTGTCCTCGGATGACTGGGACGCACAGCTGATGTTCTTCCTGTCGCACGGTTTCCGGGTGATCGCCCACGACCGGCGGGGGCACGGCCGTTCGTCTCAGGTCGCCGACGGCCACGATATGGACCACTACGCCGAAGATCTCGCGGCCGTCGTCACGCATCTCGATTTGTCGAATGCGGTGCATATCGGACACTCCACCGGCGGCGGGGAGGTCGTGCGGTACCTGTCGCGCCACGGACAGGACCGGGCGGCCAAAGCCGTCCTGATCAGTGCGGTACCGCCGATCATGGTCAAGACCGCCGACAACCCTGGCGGACTGGACAAGTCGGTCTTCGACGACATCCAGCAACAGGTCGCCACCCGCCGGTCGGACTTCTTCCGCTTGTTCGCCGAAGGACCGTTCTACGGCTACAACCGGCCCGGCGCACAGCCCTCCGAAGGCGTGATCGCCAACTGGTGGCGCCAGGGCATGACCGGCGGCGCCAAGGCCCACTACGACGGTGTGGTCGCGTTCTCCCAGACCGACTTCACCGAAGAACTCACCAAGATCACCATCCCTGTCCTCGTCATGCACGGCGAAGACGACCAGGTTGTCCCCATCCAGGACACCGGCATCCGCTCGGCCGAACTGCTGCCCAACAGCACCCTGAAAACCTACCCGGGCTTCCCCCACGGAATGCCCACCACCGAGGCCGCAACCATCAACAGCGACCTGCTCGCGTTCATCCGCTCCTGAAGCCGATAACTCCCAGCGGTGATCCGAGTGAGGAATCACCGGTGAAGGGCGACACTGGTTCGACCGGTTGCCATCGGGGCATGCGCACAGGTCGTACCCATGCCCAGCACGGATCACCACGGTGACTGCCGACAAACCCGTCGGGCTACCGGCACATCGGCGGAAACCAGCAGCTCACTGCGAGTCCGCGCTGTTGTGGATGCTGTACGTGCCACCCCGGCGAAACGAACCCACACCACGACAGATCATTGGGGACTCACTCCGGCTGACTGTTGCCCAGCGCCATTGGCCACGCCGACCTTGCGGGACAACCTGGAAGCCACCCAGACCCGAAAGATCATGGACGTCAACGAACCTCAACCTGAGCAACCGTCTAGGACCAATGGGCTGGCGACCCACCGGACACAGTCCCACCAGTTCTGCCGCGTTCCGCTAGATATCAGCTGGTAGCGATACATTTCACTGGCTCTCAGGCGATCATCGGCACAGCCGAATCGGGATGATGCCAAATCCGTTGCCACGAACCTCGATAAAAGTTGAGGGCGGTCCTGAAACCTACCGGTTAGGACCGCCCTCGTTTGTAGCGGGGACAGGATTTGAACCTGCGACCTCTGGGTTATGAGCCAACGAGGACCCGTCCCACGGTTCCGCCGGTTGCAATGAATCCATTCTGTGGCCGTCAGCGGGGTTTCGTTCGTCCGTGCTATTCGCGTCGTATCACCCGGCCCGCTGGATTTCGCCGTGTCCGGTTGCCAAATCCGTTGCCAATCCCGGCCGCTGGAGACGGAGCTGGCGCGTTGTCCGGCATCGGCGGCTTCCCGCCGGGTGTGGCGGCGGAACAACGGCCCATCGCGTCTCGTCAGTCGTGTGTCCGGGCCGAGTTCAGAGTCCGGGTGAGCCAGTCGGTGCGAGCCCGGCGGGCGGCGATGGCGAGTTCGGCGTGTGGGAACAGCGAATCGAAGCCGTGGCAGCCGCCTGCCCATACATGGAGTTCGGCCTGGCCTCCGGATGCCCAGATCCGCGTCGCGTAGTCGACGTCCTCGTCTCGGAAGACCTCCGCGGATCCGACGTCGATATAGGTGGCGGGCAGGCCGCAGAGGTCGCCGGCGGCACGTTGGCCTACACGGTGCGGCAGGCGAGCACCTCCTCGAAATGGTCTGCGAGTCAGCGCCGAAGTCTCGGATCCGCAGTCCTGCTGATCGTCGGGAATTTCGAAAAGGAGTCCCCCGGATTCGGCCCGCCGGCGACGAGAGAGAGCCGAATGAGGTCGGTGCGGAATCGGTTGCCGCAGTACCGACGACCCGGCGAGAGGGGACTATCGGCTCTGGATTGTCCTGCCGAATCACAGTGAGCTTGATGAGAGCTCAGTGGAGGACGACATGCGGCGAATTCTTTTTCCAATACTGGCGGCGGCGACCGCGCTGACGTTTCGACGTCGAATGCTGACCTGGGGCGCGACCGCGGAGGAGGTCGCCGCGGAGTATCCCGGTGACAGCCTGGTGCCCGCACCCACGGGCCGATCGACCATGGCCACCACGCTGCCCGCGCCACCGGAGGCGGTCTGGCCGTGGCTGATCCAGATGGGCACCGAACGCGCCGGGTGGTACAGCTGGGACCTGCTCGACAATCGCGGCAGACCCAGCGCCACCCGGATCATGGCGCAATGGCAACAGCTGGACGAAGGCGATCGGATCGACACCAGCCCCGACGGCAAGCTGTACTTCACCGTCGCGCTCATCGACCGCCCGCGCACCCTGGTCCTGCGCAGCGACATCGAAATATCGCGTGGCCGGTCCTTCGACCCGCGCGGTCCGCTCCCCCGCGTATTCGCCGCCGGCATTTGGGCATTCCATTTGACCGAGCTACCCGGCGGTCACACCCGCCTGGTGGTCCGTACCGTCGGCCACAGCGGGCCGCGCTCACTGATGGCCCTGCCCGACCGGCTCATCGGCGAGCCCGCCCACTTCATCATGCAACTACGCCAGTTCACCAATCTCCGTGAACGCGTCGTCGCGAACCCGGCTCCCAGCACCGAAAACGCCTCCACAATCGGCGCGCGCCCGCGCTGACGGCGGGGAGCCGACGTCATCATCGTCCACTTGGGGTCCAGCGACCGTTGGGTTCACACCCAGCGATCGCACCGTCCCACCGCGTCCCGCTTGATCCACCGAGCATCAGCAGGTGGCAAGACATTTCACGGTCTCATGCGCAAAACGGGCGCAGGCATATCGGGAAGTTGCCAACACGACCAGCCCAGGGGGTCGGTGAGTCCTTCGCGGGCAACGACAATGCATGCCTGTCGGTGGCGGGAGGTGAGCACGCACGGTCGCCCGCGTGGCGGCGGGGCAGTCCCCAACCACATGAACCGGATCTGGGTCGAGGCCGGCGGAAGCGGAACCCCTACGACCGCGGTCATTTTCGGGGACAGGTCCAGCGCCCGGTCGATCCAGGTCTCGTGTCAGCGGAGTTCTTTCGTGTGGCGCGCGTGTGATGTGGACTGTGCGACTGCGCCGTCGGCTGTGGGGACCCAGGCCGTTCGGCGGCGGGATTCGTCCTCCTGGGCAAGGCGCCGCAGGACCGCAAGGACCGGTTCGAGGAGCAGTACGACGATCGCGGCGTGCTCGGCGAGTCGTAGGCGGTCCTTGATGTCTTCGAGTCTGTCGAGGTCGAGTCGTGCTGCGGCGGCGGCGAGTTCGGCATAGGGCAGGAGTTCTTCGGTGCTGTACTCCATGCCGAGGCGGTTGAGGTCCATCAGGCTTGCGGCGAGCGCTCTGCGGTGCGGAGATGCGTCGGAGATGTCCCAACCCATGGCCCGCAACAGCTGGTCGACCTGCGGAGCCTGTTCGTCGACCGGGCCGGTCTCGGCGGCGTCGACCGGGGTGGGCAGGGCGTAGTGGACGACGCGGAGTGTGTCCAGTGGTTCCAGCGGCTGGTCGATCGCCGTGAGGACGTCGCGGGTGGCGGCGATGGACAGGCCGCCACGGGCGGTCAGGGCGCGGATCAGGCGCAGGCGCTGAACGTGTTCGTCGCCGTACAGGGTAAGGGTGGCGCCAAGGGATTGCCCCGGCGGCAGCAGGCCTTCCCGCAGGTAGTACTTGATTGTTCCGACCGGCGTTCTGCGTCGCCGTCACCCACCTCTACGACCTCAAGGGCCTGCACCGGACCGCGCCCCACGAACCGGGATCGCAGCCTGCTCCGAGGGGCTGACGCACGCGTGAACAGGTCCTACGCCGGCCTCGCGCTGGCGTAGGACCGCTGGATAGCGACCGGTATTTCTGACACCAGGCCAGGATCACAAAGCATGACCAGACACGACAACATAGAAGGCGCCCGTGCCCCGGCCGACACCCGTAGCAACGCCCACCCCCTCAGACCGCACCCCCGCACTCCACCGGCGCCCTTGGCCGAGGACCCGGCTTTTCGGCCACTCGGCCGCCTCTACCGGATCGCGGCCCTCTGGAAGGCCCAACTGGCACCCGTCCTCAAGCAGCACGGGCTCAACGCCGCCAGCTTTCATGTACTCGTGACCCTGCGTCGGGCCGATGCCGCCCATTCGTTGACCACCAGCCAACTGGCCGCCCTCGACATGGTCACCTGCTCCGGGATGACGGTACGCGCGGACAAGTTGGAGAGGGCGGGGCTGATTACCCGCGAACGTGACGAGCAGGACCGCCGCATCATCCACCTCAGACTGACCGAGTACGGCCTGGACCTGACCGACCGCCTCCTCGCCCACTACCACACAACCGAACAACAGCTGCTCGCAACGCTCGACGCCGACGAACACCTGGCCCTCGAGCGACTGGTCAGCAGCCTGGAACGCTCACTGCACCGCGACGCCGATGGACCGATACCCGCCCAGCGCGCCCTGCGGCGAACCAGCCACAGGGATACACCGTCATCGAGGCCGGCCGGTTCAGCGACCGGCACCACTTCGGACGAGACCTGACCGACTGCACGCGGACGACTTTCTCACCACGCGATGCGATTCCGGCCCGACGACTACGAATGCCGCTTCCTACTGCGGCGCGGTGACGCCGAGGACGTCACCGCCTGGGCTGGCAGATCGGCGACCACGAACGGGCATGAGGAACAACGGTGCGAAACGTAGCTCTGCCCGTGTCCGGTGAGGTCCACGCTTGTGACGCCGCACAATCCACGACCTGATGCCCATCGTGGCCGTTCCCGCGATCTCGCACAATCTTCGGGATCCGCTGGCAACCCGCCGCCGTTCAGAACTCGACGTGTTCGGTCCGGCATGCAGCAAAGATGGCATGGCTACCATCGGGAGGCTCCACGTCCACACACCGGCCATCGCCCGAATCTGCAGCTCCGAGATGGCCTCGGCGCATTGCTCTTCCGGCATGCGGCGGGGCCGTCGGCCGCGCTGTCTCGCGCCGGGACGGCCGATCAGTGCCGGTACATGTTTTCGATCGTGTCGGCGAATCGTTCGGCGATCACGTGGCGCTTGACCTTGAGGGTGGCGGTGAGCTCGCCGGATTCCTCGGTGAGGTCGCGGTCGAGCAGGGCGTATTTCTTGATGGATTCGGCGTGGGAGACGGTGCCGTTGGCGTCGTCGATCGCGCGCTGGATCTCGGCTCGGAGGGCGGGATCGGCGCGCAGGTCGGCGATGGTGGCGTTGGCGGGCTTGCCGGCGGCGGCCTTCCAGGCGGTGAACGATTCCGGGTCGAGGGTAATCAGCGCGGTGATGAACGGGCGCCCATCGCCGAGGACGACCGCTTGCGAGATCAGCGCGTGGGAACGGATGCGGTCTTCCATCGGGCCGGGTGAGACGTTCTTGCCGCCGGCGGTGACGAGCAGATCCTTCTTGCGGCCGGTGATCGACACGAAGCCGTCCCGGTCGAGGACGCCGATGTCACCGGTGCGCAGCCAGCCGTCGGGAATCGCCGCGGCCGTGGCCTGCTCGTTGCGCCAGTATCCGGCGAACACCACACCACCGGACAGCTCGATCTCGCCGTCCTCGGCGATCCGAATCGCGTTGCCGCCCAAGGGTTGTCCCACGCTGCCGATCTTCACCGCACCCGGCACGTTGACGCAGTGGGCCGCGGTGGACTCGGTCATCCCGTAGCCCTCGTAAATCGGGACGCCGACGCCGCGGAAGAAATGCCCCAGCCGCGGTGCCAGCGCTCCGCCGCCGGAGATCGCGAATTCGCAGTTCCCGCCGAGAGCTTCGCGCAGCGGCGCGTACACCAGCCGGTCACACAGGGCGTACTGAACCCGCAGGAGCAAGGAGGGACGCTGCGCGAATCCTCCTGTGCGATCCAGCTTTTCGCTCCAACGGATCGCGGTGCGCTCCGCGAATCCGAATACCGCCCCCTTGACCTTGCCGCCGTCGCGCGCCTTCTTCTCCGCGCCGTCGCGCACCTTCTCGAACACACGCGGCACCCCGAGAATCGCGTGCGGGCGGAAGCGCGCGAACTGCGCGGTAATGGTCTTGAAGTCCGCCCAGTGCGCCTGGGTCATCCCGCCCTCGAAGGCGGCCAGCGACACCGCACGGGCCAGCACGTGCGCCAGCGGCAGGAAGGTGAGCATCCGCTGCCCGGGACGAGAGACCTCGCCGATGCTGGCGCTCAGGATGCCGCGCACCTCCGAGAGCAAGTTGCGGTGTGTGAGCATGCAGCCCTTGGGGCGGCCGGTGGTGCCGGAGGTGTACACCAGCGAGGCGAGGCCGCCGGCGCGCAAACCACCGAACCGTTCTCGCAGGAGTTCACCGGAAACGCTCTCGCCGTCGGCGATCAGGACGGCTTCGGCCCCATCGTCGATGACCAGCATCCGACGCAGGGTGTCGGGCGCGCCATCGAGCAGATCCTTGTGCCGGGCGGTCTCCACGACCGCGAGGGCCGCCCCGGAGTCCTCAAGGATCCACCGCACCTGCTCGGCGGAAGACGAATCGTAGACCGGCACGGTGACCGCTCCCGCCGCCCAGATCGCGAAGTCGAGCAGCGACCACTCGAACCGGGTCGCCGACAGCAGCACCACGCGGTCCCCAGGCTGAATCCCGTTGGCGATCAACCCCTTCGCGACCGCGGAGACCAGCCGCGCGAACTCCTCGGCGGTCACATCGAGCCAGCCGTCGCCGACCGGCCGGGAGAACAACACTCGTCCCGGAGCCCGCTCGGCCTGGGTGAAGACCGAGCCGACGATGGTTTCATCCTCGGCAATGGTGAATGTGGCCGCCGCCGCGAACTCACGCATGGTCATCTCCTATGGTCTGATCGGGTCGATGGAGTCGCCGCAGCGCGCGAGCGAAATCGGCGATCTCGCGAGGAGTCCAGTCGGCCATCCGCTCGCCGAGCCGAGTCAGATCATGCCCGGCGGCCGCCGCCAGCACGCGCCGCCCCGCAGTGGTCAGAATCAACGGATACCCAGCATGCAGGCTGCCTTCCCCGGCCTCCACCCAGCCCACCTCCACACAGGCCCGCACCTGCCGCGACACTGTCGACCGATGCACCCCGAACGCCTCGGCGATCTCCGTAGCCCGGCACCCCGGATTCCGCTCGATGTACGACAGCGCCGACTGCTGCGCGAACGACGGCAGCCCCTCGGCGGCAGGGCGTCCCGCGATGATCTCCCGCACGATTTGCGTCAGTCCGTCGTGGACCGCCACCAGATCGGGCGACCACCGCTTAACAGCGTGTTGCATAGCGCAACTATACCCCGTGCGGTCAGCCGCGGATCGCCTCCGGGGGGTGGCATGCGAGCGGCAATGCTTGCGCTTCATCGATCTGCACGTGCTCGGCCATCCGGTCCAGGACCGCCTCCTCCTCCGGCGTTCAATTCCGTTCGCGCAGTTGTGGCCAGATGGCTCAACCTAGGCGACGTGATACGTGTGCGGATGCGTCTTGAACGTTCGTCAGGTTCGTCATTGGGCCGCGCTGTTGTTCCTGGCCGAGATGATCGTGCACCTGTTCCGCATCGCCTTCACCGATGCCGCCGAAGTCGGCGCCCAGCGCTGATACCCACCACACGGCCTGGGCGACGGTGAACCTGCGTGCGGCGCCCGAGTTCGATGCCACCATGGGCCCTTTGAGCAACGAGCCAGCGGGCAAGTCCGTAGCCCAGGAGCCTGCATCAGGATGTCGATCCGATCAGAATATGCTCCAAGTGGGCCGCACCGTCAGAGTTCTCACCGACACCGACTACTGCGACAAACTCGCGATCACCGGCACGTCGCTGCAGGAGACTCCAGGAGTTGGCGAGATACCAACTTGCCGCGGCGGTACCACGCGGGCCCAAGCCCGCGCAGAATATCCAGTACCGGCCGGGGTGCAGATCCGGACTAGGTCGCACCCGCGCGATGAAGCCGACGTTGTGATCGGTGCTCGAGTCATACCGTCTACCGTCCGCCAATTCCAGTTGCTCGAAATGGGAACCGCCGTCAGCGCCAATGCTGTTGATAGTGAATAGTGGACGCTCGACGGATTCGAGGTACATACGCGTGCAGTCGTTGCAAGTCAGCCCGAAGCTGATGTATGGGTGGTCGCTATCCGCAACGATGTCCCGGTCGCCGCGGATCTCAATCGATATAGCGGTGTGGCGCTGGAGGACAGAAAATACGTAAAGCAGTCCGCGAACTTCCTTCTGCGGCAAGACAACCAGAGCATCCGAGCGATAGTCAGCGGCAAACGCTCGGACCTTGTTCCCGAGTGTACATCGATGCGGAACCTCGGCCGCACGGCACGCTTGCACAGGCCGTAGCGGCACCTCGAAGGTCGGGTACACGAGAGTGATCCCGCTGGTGATCATCTCAGCGCCGAGGAATTCCCCGAGTTCGATATCTGTTCCGAGAAGACCCGACTCGCGTGCTCGAGCGACTATTGGTGCGGCCTCTGCCATCTGAAACAAATTCTCGACCGTCCAACCGGGGAACATCTTGGCCAACACCCGGCAATGATAGTCACGGGGAAGCCCGACCATCCTGCCCGAAAGCCATCGATAGAACTGTGTCTTCGCCGGCCCATACCCTGGAGGGACGGGAGGATCGAGCTGTGCGGCACACCGATCGTATGCAGACAGAAAATCCGAGTGGCTCTTGAGATGCTGCTCGGCCAGCAGCATTTTCAGGACGGTAGCCAATGAAACCCCTAACCCCTGCAACCACCCGGGTGGCGGCGACTCGACCGATGACCACAGCCCGGCTGGGCAATCAACGATGTCCGGAAATGGCCTGGACGCAGTACCGCCCTTGGCGATCGACAGGCCAGCCCCGGCGAGGCTGCGCCATAGCGCCGCACGCACCGGCCCCTCGGCTGGGCCTGATGCTGTTCAAGGCAGGTACGCCAACGCAACAGCCTCTGTTGCCGACTCCCCCTGAGGCGGTAGCCGTGACATGCTCAATTCGACCGAGCCGACAGAGGCGATCGCCATGATCTACGTATCCGAGCTGACGGTGGAGGTAGTCACGGGAGCACCGAGCCGCACGATCGAAGGACCAGCAGAGCCAATACCCGACACATGGTTCGCGCCTTCCGTCGTGGGAGCCGAGGTGGGTGAGAGAGAGGTGATGGTAGGCATGGCACTACCTCCTTTGCCGCAATGGTGTTTCCTCTACTGCACCGGATGGTTGCCCAACTCGATTGATGGCCCGCTCTTTCCATTAAGCACCCCATCCCGTTGCAGGGCAACGCATCTCCGATCCGCTTTTGTCCGTATTCGCAGCGTTTGCCCGAGTCGAGGTCACGACGATCCCGACCGCTGGCCGCTGGCCGCTGGCTCAGGGAATTGGTGTGGGGTGGCGCGCACCTTCGGCCAGAGCCGGCTGGGATCATGGGCCGGCCACGGCGCCGTCGCGCATGCGGGTCTTCGTCAGAAGAGGACGCGCGCATCTCGATGCGCATCTGCGGTTCACCCACCGCGTCGGCCGGGCCGCTGAACGGGCCAGTGCTCATGCCGAACTTGATCGACCGGTTCCCAGGACGGAACAAGCCCGACCATGTGGAAGCTGGGAATGCCAGCATCCGGACCGCCGAACGCGAGGATGCCGCGCTTCCCGAATACCCGCTCCGCCCTGCGCTCCTGATGCTCTGCTGGATGCCGTCGGTCTCGTCCTACTCCACGACCTCCCACGGGCTGATGCACTCAGCCCTTCGCCCCGCCGCCTGTTCCCGCTGAGCCTGATCCACTGGTGACGAATTGGAAACAGACTAAATGGTCGTGTCATAGCTGCGGCGGCGGTGCAGAACTCAACCGGTGCACGCGAAATCCTTGGGATCGTAGACCTCACCTGTGTCGCGATCGCCTCGGAGCACCGCCCCTGGTTGGCCCCGATGATAATCAAAGCCATTGTGGCGCTTGACTTTAGATTGCCTGTCGTTCGCTGGATTCAACGATTGCGATGGTGCTCGCTATCACGACGCTCGGACGCAGGACCAGTAGGGGTTGACAACCGACTGGGAATCCTTCAGATACCAACCCGCTGCGCGAGTCCGAATAACGGACAAAAACGAACCCGTCAGGCAGGTCGGCGGCGTGTTTCAGGGGCGTTAATGGAAGTAGCGGGCCGACATGACAACTCGGGTAATCACACGGATGCAACCGAGGAATTATCACCTCAAGCAGTAAGGAGGCAAGCATCATGCCTACCATCACGTCTCTCTCCCCGACCTCCGGGCCCACGACGGGGGGAACCATCGTCACGATCACCGGTACCGGGTTCACCGGGCCGACCACTGTGCGCTTCGGCACTACCGCAACGACTTTCACCCTGAATTCCCCGACGCAGATCACCGCGATCGCCCCCGCCGGCTCGGTCGGGACCGTGCAGGTCACCGTCACCACCTCGGCGGGCACCAGCAACGGGGTGCCCTACACCTATCTCGTGGTGCCGGCGTTGATCAGCATCAGTCCCAACCAAGGAACGACCGCGGGCGGGACGACAGTGACACTCACCGGTTCGGGTCTCACCGGCGTCACCGCGGTGAGTTTCGGTGGCACACCGGCGACCTCGTTCACCGTCGACTCCGCCACCCAGATCACCGCCGTCACCCCCGCGGGCACCGGGATCGTCACTGTCACCGTCACCGGACCGGGTGGCACCAGCAATCCGGTCGTCTACGTCTACGTCGTCGTTCCGGCCATCACCTCTATCGCCCCGACCTCCGGACCCACTGCGGGCGGGAACAGCGTGACGATCACGGGTACCGGATTCACCGGCCCGTTGACCGTCCGATTCGGCACGACCGCAACGATATTCAACGTGAACTCTGCCACCCAGATCACCGCCATCGCCCCCGCTCATACGGCCGGGACGGTGCAGGTGACCGTCACCGGGTTGGGCGGAACCAGCAACGGCGTCTCCTACACCTATGCCGCGGTGCCGGCCCTGATCAGCATCGCCCCCGTTTCAGGATCGGTGACCGGCGGAACCACGGTCGTGCTCACCGGCACCGCTCTCACGGGTGCGACCGCGGTGAGTTTCGGTGGCACACCGGCGACCTCGTTCACCGTCAACTCCGCCACCCAGATCACCGCGGTCGCCCCGGCCCACGCGGTCGGGACGGTGCAGGTGACCGTCACGACCGCAGGCGGGACCAGCAACGGCGTCGCCTACACCTACGTCGCAGTACCCACGCTGACCACCGTGGTACCGAACGTGGGACCGGTGACGGGCGGGACGACTGTCGTGCTGACCGGGACGAACCTCATCGGTGCGACGGCGGTGAGTTTCGGTGGCACACCGGCAACTTCGTTCACCGTCAACTCCGCTACCCAGATCACCGCGGTCGCCCCCGCGGGGGCAGCAGGGACGGTCCTGGTCACCGTCACCACCGTCGGCGGAACCAGCAACGGCGTCGCCTACACCTACGTCGCAATACCCACCCTGACCACCGTGGTACCGAACGTGGGACCGGTGGCCGGCGGGACGACCGTCGTGCTGACCGGGACGGACCTGACCGGTGCGACGGCGGTGAGTTTCGGTGGCACACCAGCGACCTCGTTCACGGTTGATTCCGCCACCCAGATCACCGCGGTCGCCCCGGCGGGTTCGGCCGGGACAGTTCTGGTCACCGCCACCACCGTCGGCGGCACCAGCAACGGCGTCGCCTACACCTACGTCGCGGTTCCTACCCTGATCGCGGCAGTACCGAACGTCGGTTCGGTAACCGGCGGGACGTCGGTGGTGCTGACCGGCACCGCTCTCACGGGTGCGACCGCGGTGAG
>NZ_JBHWHH010000140.1:0-18888 GCF_042732555.1 Nocardia sp. NPDC059764 | reverse complement strand
CTTCCCCACAGGGAAGCGGACCGGTGATCAATGACTTGGTTCAAGTCATGGAGGAGGCTACTTGGCCTTCTCCAGCACCTCGACCAGACGCCACCGCTTGGTGGCGGACAGCGGACGGGTCTCCATCAGCTGCACGCGGTCGCCGACACCGGCGATCTCGTTCTCGTCGTGGGCCTTCACCTTCGAGGTGGTGCGGATGATCTTGCCGTAAAGCTTGTGCTTCACGCGATCTTCCAGCTCGACCACGATGGTCTTGGTCATCTTGTCGGAGACGACGTAGCCGATGCGCGTCTTGCGCTGGCCCCGCTCCTCCTGGTTGGCCGGCGTCTTGGCCGGGCCCTTTACGTCGCTCATGCGGCGTCTCCCTTGCCTTCAGGACCGGAGGCCAGGCCGAGCTCGCGCTCGCGCATGACCGTGTAGATGCGCGCGATCTCGTGGCGGACCACGCGCAGGCGGCGGTTGTTCTGCAACTGACCGGTCGCCATCTGGAAGCGCAGGTTGAACAGCTCTTCCTTGGACTCGCGCAGCTTGGCGACGAGCGCCTCATTGTCGAGCTCGCGGAGCTCTGCAGTCGGGTTGGCGGTAGCCATCAGAACTGCTCCTCCCTGGTCACGATCCGGCACTTCATCGGGAGCTTGTGCATCGCGCGGCGCAGGGCCTCACGAGCGATCTCCTCGGTCGGGTACGACAGCTCGAACATGACGCGTCCGGGCTTGACGTTCGCGATCCACCACTCCGGCGAACCCTTACCGGAACCCATGCGGGTTTCGGCCGGCTTCTTGGTGAGCGGGCGGTCCGGGTAGATGTTGATCCAGACCTTGCCGCCACGCTTGATGTGGCGGGTCATCGCGATACGAGCCGACTCGATCTGACGGTTGGTGACGTAGGCCGGCTCGAGAGCCTGGATGCCGTACTCACCGAACGTCACCGCGGTGCCGCCCTTCGCCATGCCGGAACGGCCGGGGTGGTGCTGCTTACGGTGCTTGACCTTGCGGGGCATCAACATAGGTCAGCCCTCCTGATTCTCTGCCGGAGCCTCCGCCACAGCGGTGGCGGCGCGGCCGGCCTCAGTGCTGGTCGCGGTGGTGCCCTGGGCACCGCTGCGACGGGGGCGGCTCGGACGCTCGCGACGCGGGCGGTCGTCACGGTCGCGGCCGGACGGGGCCACAGCGGTGACCTCGCGCTTGCCGCCGACGATGTCGCCCTTGTAGATCCAGACCTTCACGCCGATGCGGCCGAAGGTGGTCTTCGCTTCGTACAGGCCGTAGTCGATGTCGGCGCGCAGCGTGTGCAGCGGCACGCGACCCTCACGGTAGAACTCCGAGCGCGACATTTCCGCGCCGCCGAGGCGGCCGGAGCACTGCACACGGATGCCCTTGACGTTCGGCGAACGCATGGCCGACTGGATGGCCTTGCGCATCGCGCGACGGAACGCCACACGGTTGGACAGCTGCTCGGCAACACCCTGAGCAACCAGCTGAGCGTCCGACTCGGGGTTCTTGACCTCGAGGATGTTCAGCTGAACCTGCTTCTTGGTGAGCTTCTCCAGCTCGGCGCGAATGCGGTCGGCCTCGGCGCCACGACGGCCGATCACGATGCCCGGGCGCGCGGTGTGGATGTCCACACGCACGCGGTCACGGGTGCGCTCGATCTCGACCTTCGAGATGCCGGCCCGCTCCATGCCGGTGGCGAGGAGCTTGCGGATCGCGACGTCTTCCTTCACGTAGTCCGCGTACTGCTTGTCCGCGTACCAACGCGACTTCCAGTCGGTGGTGATACCGAGGCGGAAGCCATGGGGATTGATCTTCTGTCCCATTTACTTTGCCCCTCCCTTCCGGCGGCTACGAGTGGCAGCGCCGGCGGTGGGCACGCTCTCGACCTCGATGGTGATGTGGCTGGTGCGCTTGCGGATCCGGAACGCGCGGCCCTGGGCACGCGGCTGGAAACGCTTCATGGTCGCGCCCTCGTCGACGAACGCGGTCGAGATGACGAGGGTGGCCGGGTTGAGGCCGAGGTTGTTCTCGGCGTTGGCCGCCGCCGAGGCGACAACCTTCGCAACCGGCTCGCTCGCGGCCTGCGGCGCGAACTTCAGGATGTTCAGCGCGTCCTGCACGCTACGGCCACGGACCAGGTCCACGACGCGACGCGCCTTCATCGGCGTCACGCGAACGTGCTTGGCGGTCGCGCGCGCGGTCGGGTTCTGAGTTTCAGTGCTCATCGCCGCTTGCTCTTCCGATCTTCCTTGACGTGGCTCTTGAACGTGCGGGTCGGCGCGAATTCACCGAGCTTGTGTCCAACCATGTTCTCCGACACGAACACCGGCACGTGCTTGCGGCCGTCGTGGACCGAGAACGTGTGGCCGATGAAATCGGGGATGATGGTGGAACGACGCGACCAGGTCTTGATGACCTGCTTCGTGCCCTTCTCGTTCTGGACGTCCACCTTCTTGAGGAGGTGTTCGTCGACGAACGGGCCCTTCTTCAGGCTGCGTGGCATGTCTAACCTCCTCCTTAACGCTTCTTGCCGCGGCGGCGGACGATGAGCTTGTCGCTGGGACGGTTGGGCTTACGGGTACGGCCCTCGGGCTTGCCCCACGGGGAGACCGGGTGGCGACCACCGGAGGTCTTACCCTCACCACCACCGTGCGGGTGGTCGACCGGGTTCATGACCACACCACGGACGGTCGGGCGAACGCCCTTCCACCGCATACGGCCGGCCTTACCCCAGTTGATGTTCGACTGCTCGGCGTTGCCGACCTCGCCGATGGTGGCGCGGCAGCGCACATCGACACGACGGATCTCACCGGAGGGCATACGCAGGACGGCGTAGGCGCCTTCCTTACCCAGCAGCTGGATGGACATGCCCGCGGCACGAGCCAGCTTGGCGCCACCACCCGGACGCAGCTCCACGGCGTGAACCGTGGTACCGGTCGGGATCGAACGCAGCGGCAGGTTGTTGCCGGGCTTGATGTCGGCGCCGGGGCCCGACTCGATCTTCGTGCCCTGGGCGATGCCCTTGGGCGCGATGATGTAGCGCTTCTCGCCATCGGCGAAGTGCAGCAGCGCGATGTTGGCGGTGCGGTTCGGGTCGTACTCGATGTGAGCGACCTTGGCCGGGATGCCGTCCTTGTCCAGGCGACGGAAGTCGATCAGACGGTAGGCGCGCTTGTGACCGCCACCCTTGTGACGAGTGGTGATGCGACCCTGCGCGTTACGGCCACCGGTCTTGGTGAGCGGACGCAGCAGCGACTTCTCGGGGGTCGAGCGGGTGATCTCGGCGAAATCCGAGACCGAGGCACCGCGGCGACCCGGGGTTGTCGGCTTGTACTTACGAATTGCCATGAGTTCTTCTGCCTTTCTGAAGTCCCCGCCGCTTACGCGACCGGGCCTCCGAAGATCTCGATGGGCTTGCTGTCGGCCGAGATGGTGACGAGCGCGCGCTTGGTGCTCTTACGCGTGCCGTAACCGAAGCGGGTCCGCTTGCGCTTGCCCTGACGGTTGGCGGTGTTGACGCTGGTCACCTTGACGCCGAAAACCTTCTCGACAGCAATCTTGATCTGCGTCTTGTTCGAATCCGGGTGCACGATGAAGGTGTAGGTGCCCTCCTCGATCAGTCCGTAGGACTTCTCGGAGATCACCGGCGCCAGCAGAATGTCGCGCGGGTCGGCGATGGTGGTCACTTGCTCTCCTCCTGTGCAGCTTCGGCGGGGCCGTGCACGAAGGCGTTGAGCGCCTCGACCGAGAACACGATTTCGTCGCTCTTGAGAACGTCGTAGGTGTTCAGCTGGTCGGGGGCGATCGGGTGCACACCCTGCAGGTTCGCCACGCTCTTCCACGTGGTGACATCTTCACGGCCGACGACGACCAGGATGTTCTTCCGCTCCGACAGCTCGGCGAGGAAGGACTTGGCCGCCTTGGTCGACGGGGTCTGACCCGCCACCAGCTCGGTGATCACGTGGATGCGCTCGTTGCGAGCCCGGTCCGACAGAGCGCCACGCAGCGCGGCGACCTTCATCTTCTTGGGCAGACGCTGGGTGTAGTCACGCGGCTGCGGGCCGTGGACGGTGCCACCGCCGGCGAACTGCGGCGCACGGGTCGAACCCTGGCGCGCACGGCCGGTGCCCTTCTGGCGGTACGGCTTCTTGCCACCACCGCGGACCATGCCGCGGGTCTTGGTGGCGTGCGTGCCCTGGCGAGCCGCGGCCTGCTGGGCCACGACGACCTGGTGCATCAACGCGATGTTCGCGGTCACGTCGAAGATCTCCGCGGGGAGCTCGACGGTGCCCTCGGTCTTGCCGCCAGCGGCCTTGACCGTGAGCGTCAGGTTGGTCTTGGTCTCGGTGCTCATGCCCGGGCACCACCCTTCACTGCACTCTTGACGATCACGATGCCGCCGGTGCGGCCCGGGATCGCGCCCTTGATCAGCAGCAGGCCGTTCTCGGCGTCCACCTTGTGGACCGAGAGGTTCTGCGTGGTGACGCGGTCGTTACCCATACGGCCCGACATGCGCATGCCCTTGAAGACACGGCCCGGGGTGGAGCAACCACCGATGGAACCCGGACGACGGTGCACGGCCTGCGCACCGTGCGAGGCACCCTGACCACGGAAACCGTGGCGCTTCATGGTGCCCGCGAAGCCCTTGCCCTTGGAGGTGCCGGTCACGTCGACGTAGCTGCCCTCTTCGAAGGCATCCGCGTTGATCTCCTGGCCGACCTCGAAGGCGGCGGCGTCGGCGACGCGCAGCTCGGCGATGTGGCGGCGAGGGGTGACACCGGCCTTGGCGAACTGACCGGAAACCGGCTTGTTCACCTTGCGGGGGTCGATGGCGCCGTACGCGACCTGGATGGCGGCGTAGCCGTCGCGCTCCTGGGTACGGATCTGGGTAACGACGTTCGGGCCCGCCTTGACGACGGTCACGGGAACGACGCGGTTCTTCTCGTCGAAGACCTGGGTCATGCCGAGCTTGGTGCCCAGGATGCCCGCGGCCGGACGGCTCTTGTTGTCAGTCATATTCGAAGTCCCCGTCACTGAATGTTGACGTCGACGCTGGCCGGCAGGTCGATACGCATCAGGGCGTCAACCGTCTTCGGCGTCGGGTCGAGGATGTCGATAAGCCGCTTGTGCGTACGCATCTCGAAGTGCTCGCGCGAGTCCTTGTACTTGTGCGGCGACCGGATGACGCAGTAGATGTTCTTCTCGGTGGGCAACGGCACCGGGCCGACCACACGGGCACCGGTACGGGTCACCGTCTCGACGATCTTGCGCGCGGACGCGTCGATCGCCTCATGGTCGTAGGCCTTGAGCCTGATGCGGATCTTCTGTCCCGCCACGCTGAGTGTCCTTTTCTCCGCTTGCGTTGTGATCCAGGAGCTTTCACTCCCGAACCACCCTCATTTGCACTGCCGAACACACGAAGACGCATCAGCCACCACACGACCGAGGCCCGAGGCCCGATCCATCGCCGCTGTTCATCTGTCATGGTTCATCCGGTCCACGCGGTCGGGCGTGTCGCTCCGCCGCTCATTCCTCGGCCCCGGACCAAAATCCTTACAAGCCTCGGAACAGTGTTCCGGACGCACCCACGCCGCAAATCAGCGGGGTGCAAAATTGGGTCTTTCTCACCCACCACCAGCGCCGATCCAACGGAAAAGACGCAACCCGGTGTGGGCAACCCGAACAGTATGCCTCGAGGCCCCGCCCCACTTCAAATCGTCCCCTCCCCCACCCCTGGGCCAATGGCCCTGGTCACACCCGGTCGAGCCCCCCGGCCCGGACCGCGCGCCGGCCGGTGCGGAATTCGGTTCGCGCACCGGCCATTTCACCTTCAGTTGTCGTGCATGTGGCGCAGGTAATAGTCCCAGCCGCCGAGATCCTGGATCAGCAGGAAGTTGCCGCCGCGGAACCGGGCCGGATCCACCAGGTACAGCCCGACCTGTCCGCCCGGAACGTCGGCGGCCTCGCCGACGACCTGGGTCATGCTCCCGTGCGGGCGGCCGTCGACCACCAGATCGGAGTAGGTCGGATCGGGGGCGATCATATTGTGGCCGCCGTTGATCTGGGTGATGGCCGCCGGGATCCAGCTGTTGGACAGGGCCACGGTCTCGTCGTGGGTCAGGTCCACGCCGAGGAAGATGCCCTCACCCGGGTTGGAGTACGGCGTGAAGGCGGCGGCAGAGCCGGCGGATGCGGTGGCGGCGGCCGCCCCCGCGAGTGCGATGCCGACGGTGGCCACCGCGGTGCGAATACGCATGATGTCGAGAGCTCCTATTTGTCCCCGATAGCCGGGCCGAGCGGCACCGGCTCCCAGCCGCGCCCGCGGCGCAGCCTTCCCAGATAACTAGCAACCAGTTGGTTTCGCGCGACGAGGCAATCCACCGACCGATCCGATGACCTATATGACACGGCACTTCCGTGGAACTTACTTTTGAGTAAGATACGGGCCCATGGGTAAAGAGACCGCTACGTATCGCGGGTGGAAGAAGCTTCCGGACAACCGGATCGGGCACACGCTGTTCTCGCTCGGCATGGTGGCCCGGGTTCCGTACTTCGGCACCGTGCTGCCGAGCGTGGTGCGGCTGGAACCGGGGCTGTGCGAGGTGACCGCGCCCAAGTGGTTCGGCATCCACAATCACCTGGGGACCTTCCACGCCATCGCGGCGTGCAACCTGGCCGAGGTGGCGATGGGGATGCTGTCCGAGGCCACCGTGCCCGACACCCACCGCTGGATTCCCAAGGCCATGAACGTGCAGTACCTGGCCAAGGCCAACTCCGGCCTGCGGGCGGTCGCGAAACTGGACGAGGTGCCGGACTTCGCGCAGATCACCGAGGGGCGCGAACTCGTGGTGCCGGTCTCGATCTACGACCGGTCCGGGCTCGAGGTCGTGCACGCCGACATCACCACCTGGGTGACGCCCAAGTAGTACGGGGTGCGAAGTCGAGACCGACCTGGCGGGCACGGGGTCCCGGCTGTTTGAATGCGGGTATGAGTGGCCGGGAGGTCGGCAGGGCCGCCGACGTGTGTGTGGTGGGGCTCGGTCCCACCGGGCGGGCATTGGCGCACCGCGCCATGGTGGCGGGCCTGCGGGTGGTCGCGGTGGATCCGCGGCCGACGCGGCTGTGGGCCCCGACCTTCTCCTGCTGGGTGGACGAACTGCCGCAGTGGCTTTCGCACAGCGCCATCGCCAGCCGGATCGAGGCGCCCGCGGTGTGGACCACCACCGAGCACCGGATTCCGCGGCCCTACTGCGTGCTGTCCAAGCAGGGCCTGTTCGACGCGCTCCCGCTCGACGACGCCACCGTGATCACCGGTCGAGCCCGCGTCGTCGAGGCGCACCGGGTGGAGCTGGCCGACGGCACCGAGGTGCGTGCGGCCACCGTCTTCGACACCCGCGGGCAGGCCACGCCGGGCGCGCGCCGCACGGCCAGCGCGCACGGCATCTTCGTGGACGAGGACATCGCCGCGCCCATGGTCACCGCCGGTGAAGGGCTGCTGCTGGACTGGCGCGACGAGAACGGCGCGGGCCCGGATGAGCCGCCGTCGTTCCTGTACTCGGTGCCGCTCGGCGACGGCACGGTCATCTTCGAGGAGACCAGCCTGGGCCTGCGCGGCGGCATGCCGCAGCACGAGTTGCGGCGGCGCACCCTGAATCGGCTGGCGGCGCACGGGATTCGGCTGCGCCGCGACGAGCCGACCGAGGCCGCCCACTATCCGCTCGACGAGCTGCCGCCGAAAGCCGGTCGGGGCGCGGTGATTCCGTTCGGTTCGCGAGGCGGCATGATGCATCCGATCACCGGGTACTGCGTGGCGGATTCGCTGGCGCTGGTCGACACCGCGCTGGACGCGGTGCAGCGCGGCGACGATCCGATCGAGGCGCTGTGGCCGTGGCAGGCGCGGCTGGTCCATTGGATGCGCATGCGCGGTGTGTACGGGCTGGGGCGGCTCACCACCGCGCAGTCCATCGCCATGTTCGAGGCGTTCTTCACCCGGCCGCCGCGGCAGCAGCGCGCCCTGCTGTCGGCGCACGACGAATACTCGGCGCTGGGGTCGGCGCTGTTCATGACGGTCGCGACCACCTGGCCGTTCACCTGGCGATACGACCTGGTCGGCTGGACCAATCGAAACCGCTGGGTCGGTTGGGATTACGGGCGGGCCCGCGCACTGGACGATCTGCTGCTGCCCCCGGACAGCCTGCTACCCGGGGACAACACGCCCTGAGGCCGCGGCAGCCCGGACGCGGGCTCGCGCCTCAGACCCAGTTCTCGATCCAGTACTTCCACACCACCCCGGCGTAGGCGGCCAGCGGCGGGACCTTGATATCGGTCCCGGCGAGGGCGGCCGCGGCATTGTGGGAGTCGAAGCGGCAGGCGAACTCACAGTCCTCGATGACCTCCATCGGAATGCCGATCTGACGCAGCGCCCACCCCATGCCGGGCACCCGCAGCGTGACGTCGAGGGTCTGCTTGGGCATCACCTCGATCAGGTGCGGGGCGCCGGCCTCGTCGGCGAAGAGGTTGAAGGCCTCGGCGACGCTCTGCTCGCGCGGGTCCACCAGGTGGTAGGTGTCCGGTCCGTCGCCGTCTCGGTGCGCGATGTGGTCGAGCGCGCGGGCCACGAAATCGACCGGCACCATATTGGTTTCACCGAGCTGGGGCGCCACCACGGGCAGGATGCGCGGCAGCTGCGCGGCCATGCGCAGCAGCCGGAAGAAGTAGTAGGGGCCGTCGATGCGGTCGATCTCGCCGGTGCGGGAGTGGCCGATCACGATGGCCGGGCGGTAGATCCGCCAGGGCACCGCGGTCTGGTCGCGCACCTCCTGTTCGGCGCGCAGCATGGCGCGCTGGTGGGGGGTGGGCAGCAGCTGGCCGACGTCGGTCATGTCCTCGGTGAACACGCCCTCCCAGGCCCCGGCCACGCGCATGGTCGAAACATGGTGCAGCCGTCCGGCGTCCAGCGCGCCGGCGAGTTCGGCCACCCGGAGGGTGCCGCCGCCCGCGCCGGTGGCGTCGAACCCGGCGGCCAGGTGGAAGACGTGGTCGATCGAACCGCGGTGCGCGGCAATCCAGCTCGCGTCGACGCCGAGTCCGGGCGCGGCGAGGTCGCCGCGGACCGGGTGGACCCGGTCGCGGTCGCCCCAGTCGCGTAGGCAGCGGTTGTAGCGCAGAACCGAGTCCTCGCCCGGCCGCACCAGGACGTGAACGTCCGCGTCGCGCTTCAGGAGTTCGGGTACGAGAAACCGACCGATGAACCCAGTTGCCCCGGTAACCAGGTATGACATGGGGGCCACCTTAACGTGACGCACACCACTCGAACCCCGAGGGTCATCCCCGGGGAAACCGGTCGGGCGTGTCCGCCCGCCGGTTCCCGTCGTGTCTAGGCTCCGGTCTCGGCCGCGCGCCGGTACCCGCGGACGGCGGGGTAGGCGAACACCACGAGCATGCCGATCGCCCAGGCGGCGGTCTTCCACAGCGGGGTCGCGATGGGCCCGTCGTAGGACAGACCGCGCATGGCGTCGATGGCCGTACTCATCGGCTGGTTCTCGACCGTCTTCTGCAACCACACCGGGTAGGCGAAGACCGGCACGAACCCGGAGTTGAAGAACATCAGCAGGGTGTTGATGATGCCCACCAGCGACACCAGCATGACGCCTTCGGTCAGCGTGGCCAGCGCCGTCACCAGCACCGCGAATCCGAGCGCGAACAGCACCGGAATCGCCAGCATGGCAATCGAAGCCGCGGGGCCGTACCAGAACCGGAAGCCCAGCGCGACGCCCACCGCGAGCACGAACAGCGAGGTGATGACCACGCGGATGGCCTCGGCCATCAGTCGCCCGGTGAGTCCGGCGGCGCGGTGGATGGGCATGGTGTAGAACCGCCCGAGCAGACCGGTCGCCTTCTCCACCTTGAAGCCGAGCGCGCTGACCACCGATCCGGACATGGCCGCGACCAGCATGACCATCGGCACGGTGCCGTAGATGCTGGGCATGCCGGTGGCCATGGTGATCGAGTCACCGAGCACGATCCGGAACATGATCAGCGTGGCGGCCGGGTAGACCAGGGTCTGAATGGTGGTGGCGGGGTCGCGCATCCAGCCGATGAGCATGCGCTTGCACTGGATCGCGCTCTGCTGCGCCCACACCGAGAGCGCGCGCTCCGAGCGGGGTTTCACCACGGGCAGCGGCTGATGCCCCGCCCACGAATCGGGTTGGGTCACCGGGTTCCCGGATTCCTCGACGGCCGTCTCGGCCGTGGTCGCCGTGCTCATGCCGCTTCCTCCTGCGCGTGAACGGAGCCCTCCATGGTTACGCTCCGCTGCCTCCTCCGGGCTTGACCGTTCACGCGCGCCTCACGCTCGCCCAGACCGCCAGCGGCAGGAAGACGACCAGCAGGCCGCCCAGCCACACCAGCGGCACCCACAACACATTCCAGGTCACCCCGTGCTGAGCCATGTCGCGCAGCGCGAAGGAGAACTGCGAGATGGGCTGATTGCGCACGAACGGCCGCACCCACACGGGGAATCCGTTCTCCGGCACGAAGCCGCAGGACAGCATGCCGAAGATGAGGGTCGGCAGGGTCAGGGCCTGGCTCAGGGATTCGGGGCTCTTGGTCAGCGACCCGAGCCCGTCGGCGCCGATGGCCAGGATGGTGCCGACGGCGAGGGAGAACCCGCAGAACAGCGCGGCCTGACCCCAGCCGGCGACGAAGTGGAATCCGATCAGGTGTCCCCAGCCCAGCGCCGCGATCAGCGAGACCACCGAGCGCACGAAGCCCGCGGACAGTCGTGACACCAGCGGCACCATCTTGCCGATGGGCATGGTCTGCATGCGGGTGTTGAGTCCGGTCATGGCTTCGAACGCGGCCAGCTGCGCGTTGGACATCATGGTGAAGGACATGGTCTGCAGCACGATGATCGGCATGACGAACTGGGCGTAGTCGATGCCCTGGAACTTCATCACGTAGCGCAGCGGCAGGTAGAAGCCGAGGGTGAAGACCAGCGGCACGATGACCGCGATGAGCATCTCGCCCTTGGTGAACATCACCCAGACCACGCGCCCGGTCAGTGCCCGCCACTGCGCGAAGCTGTTGGGCCGGGCCGGGGGCACCCCGGCGAAGAGATCGGCGGCGTTCGCCGCGGGCGCGGTCACGCGGCGCCTTCCGCGCCGACGGTCTCCTTGGTGCCGGAGTGTCCGGTGAGGGTGAGGAAGACGTCGTCCAGCGAGGGGCGGCGCAGGCCGATGTCGGCGAGCTGGACGGCCGCGGCGTCGAGCCGGCGCAGCGCCTCGGAGAGGGTGGCCGCGCCCTCGGGGGCGGGGATGGACAGCCGGTCGCCGGAGAGTTCGGCGCGGACCGCGGCGGGCACCAGGTCGCCGAGGGCGTCGGCGACCTTGGTCAGCTGGGTCGGGTCGAGCGGCACGACCTCGCAGTAGCTGCCGCCGGTCTTCTCCTTGAGGGCGTCGGCGGTGCCTTCGGCGATGACCGTGCCCTTGTCGATGACGATGATGTTGTCGCTGAGCACGTCGGCCTCTTCGAGGTACTGCGTGGTCAGCAGGACGGTGATGCCCTGGGTCTTGAGCGCGGTGACGAGGTCCCAGACGCCCTGGCGCGAACGGGGATCCAGGCCGGTGGTGGGTTCGTCGAGGAACACCACCTCGGGCCGGACCACGAGGCCGCAGGCGATGTCGACGCGGCGGCGCATGCCGCCGGAGTAGTGCCGGACCGCGCGGCGGCCGGCACCGGTGAGGTCGAATTCCTCGAGCAGGTTGTCGGCGCGCTGCCGGGCGGCCTTGCGGGGCAGGCCCATGAGGCGGCCGAAGAGCTCGAGGTTCTCGCGGCCCGAGAGGTTCTCGTCGAGGGCGGCGTACTGGCCGGTCATCATGATGGACCGGCGCACGGCGGCCGGATCGGTGCGGACGTCGTGCCCGGCGATGCGGGCGACGCCGGAGTCCGGGCGCAGCAGGGTGGACAGGATCTTGACCGTGGTGGTCTTGCCCGCCCCGTTGGGGCCGAGGATGCCGAGGACCTGGCCGCGGGCGGCGGTGAAGCTGACCCCTTGCAGCGCGTGCACATCGCCGAAGGACTTGCGAATGTCTTCGACGAAAACGGCCGGATCGTCGGCTGCTACGGGTTCCGGTCTGTCCAAGCTGGGCATCAACTCTCCACTATCGGCTGGTCGGGCTGAACGATGTCGCCCCGGGGCGGCGGGTCCCCACATCGCGCGGGGGGAGGTGGTTACACCGCCCGCCGGGATGATCCACACCGCCGGCCGTGATGTTACCGGCGTGCCGCGTGGCAGGCCGTTTCTTTGCCGAAGCAGCGAATTTCAAACTGTGCCCTTGGTCACAAACTCCGAGCTCGCCGAATAGCCGCTGATCCAGGCGCAGACCGGGCGGTATGCGGCGATTTCGCTACCTTGTCGCATCTGCGCCTCGAACCATAGTCTGGCCTTGGCGGGGAGAGACATTCACAGGCCACGAGAGGTTGACCATGGCCGAGTCGGCGCAGCCGGCAGCAGGACGCGCCGGCGCGCGCAGATCCACGGTACTCACGTCCTACGACCCCAGAACCGGGGAAGTCGTGGGCGAATACGCAGGTATGGGGGCGGGCGAACTGACCCGCACTGTGCGCTCCGCCCGCAGCGCCGAACAATGGTGGGCGGCACTGGGATTCGATGCCCGCAAACGGTGGCTGCTGGATTGGAAACGCAGCCTGGCCCGCGGCACCCGCGACCTGGTGGAGTTGATCAGCCGCGAGACCGGCAAGCCGCGCATCGACGCGGCCATCGAAGTCACCCTGGCCGTCGAGCATCTGGATTGGGTTGCGCGACATGCCGAACGGACGCTGGGCCGCACCACCCGGCTGGGCGCCACGCTGCGCCGCGAACCGACCGGCACCATCGGCTACCTGCCACTGGGTGTGGTCGGCGTACTTGGGCCCTGGCACAATCCCGTTCTCACCCCGATGAATTCGATCGCCAGCGCGATGGCGTCAGGCAACGCGGTGGTGTTCAAGCCCAGTGAACTCACGCCCGGCGTGGGCGCGTGGCTGGCCGACACCTGGAATCACCTGGCCCCGAATCAGCCGGTGCTGCAGGTGGTCACCGGCGACAGCGGGACCGCCGCCGCCCTGTGCCGGGCGCCGGTCGACAAGCTCGCCTACGCCGGGTCGGGCGCGGGGGCGCGCGAGGTGGCCGCGCTGGCCGCCGAGGCATCCACTCCCCTCGTCATCGAGCCGGGCGGGCGCGGGTCGATGGTGGTCCAGGTCGACGCCAAACTCGACAGCGCCGCGGCCGCCGCGGTGTACGGCGCCATGGCCAATTCGGGCCAGCAACCGACCGGAGTGCAGTGCGTGTACGTGGCCGACTCGGTGTACGAGCCGTTCCTGGAGCTGGTCGCCGATCAGGCCCGGCGGCTGCGGCCCGGGGCGGACCGGCGCGCCTCCTACGGCCCGATGATCGTGGACGCCCAGATCGACGTGGTGCGCCGTCAGGTGCGCGACGCGGTGACCCGGGGCGCGCGGCTGGTGGTCGGGAGCCTGGAGTCGATTCGCGAGCCCTACATCGAGCCGATCGTGCTCACCGAGGTCCCCGAGAACAGCGCCGCGGTGACCGGCGAGGCCGTGGGGCCGGTGCTGGTGGTGAATCGGGTGGCCACCATGGACGAGGCCGCCGATCGCGTGAACGCGGATCGGAAGCCGCGCACGGTCTCGGTGTTCACCCGCGACGTCCGCTCGGTCCCGGAGTTCGCGGCCCGGCTGCGCAGTGAGCTGATCACGGTGAACGCGGCCCCGGTGTACGGCGTGAACGGTCCCGGCCGGATCCGGGATCCGCGCACGCTGCGGGAGTTCACGCGGCCGCAGACGATCACCGAGAAGCACCCGCCGGACCAGATCACCTCGGGCACGTTCGAGAAGCATCCGCGTCGTTTGCGGGTGGCGCGGGCGCTGTTCCGCATGCGGCACCGGGTCTGAGGATTCGGGAGGGCCTGCCGCCGAAGCCGATTCGGCGGTGGGACCGACCCTGGTCGCCGAATCTATTCGGCGGCGGACGCGCCCAGCAGCACCGCGCGCATGAGCGCGCTCACCCGGGCCAGGTTCTCCGGCCGCCCGTCGAATCGGATGCGCCGGCCCACGTCGATGACCTGGGCGATGGCGGCGTGCACCCGGAAGCGGGCCTCGACCTGGTCGCCGTCGAGCAGGTTCGCCCATTCCAGGACGTTCTGCCGCTGCACCGAGCGCAGCCGATGCTGTTCGGAGGCGGGCAGATTGGAGAATTCGGAGAAGTAGACCGGCAGGATCTCCGGCATGGCGAAGGTCATGCGGGCGAAGCGGTCCGCGATCCGCACGGCGGCGTCGGAGCGGCTGGTGGCCTCGGCGAGGGCCTCGTTGTTGGCGATGGCGACGCGTTCGCCGGTGCGGTTGAAGGCGGCGGCGAGCAGGTCTGCCTTGCTGGCGAAGTAGCGGTAGACGCTGGAGGCGTTGATGCCCGCGGCCGCGCCGATCTCCTCGATGCTGGCCTCGTGATAGCCCTGCCGTCCGAAGATGCGGATGGCCTCGGTGAGCAGCTGCTCGCGCTTGGAGATGACGGGCAGGCCGCGCACCAGCGGCTCACCGGCGACGGGGGCGGGCGCGGGCGGCAGGTCGGCACGCAGGATGTCCCAGCAGATCTCGGTGAGCAGGTTGACCAGCCGGGTGGTGGACAGCGCGGTGCGGTGCGCGGTGATGGATCCGATGGCGCTGAGCAGGGCGGCGGCCCGCAGTTGAGTGTCGGCCGGATCGGCGTCGGGGTAGAGCGCGGCGATGGCGGCGGCGACGGTGTCGTGCAGTTCGGTGTAGATGACCCGGATGCGGGCGCGGTCCTCGCGTTCCAGGTAGCGGCGTTCCCACCGGTACAGCCCGCCCTCGCGGCGCACGTCGATGGTGTACTCGGCGACGCCGCGGATCAGCGCGGTGAGTCGTGGTTCCGGTTCCAGGTCGGGATTGTCGGCGGCCTTGGCGGCGTCGAGCAATTGCTGCGCGCCCATTTCGGCGGCGGCGACCAGCAGCGCGTACTTGTTGCGGAAGTGGCGGTAGAGGGCGGGACCGGAAATGCCCACCTCGGCCGCGATCTCGTCGACGCCGACCGGGTGGTAGCCGCGTTCGGCGAAGGCGCGCGCCGCTACTCGCACGATTTGCGCCTTGCGGTTCTTGGGGCGGCGGCGGGGGCCGGATTCCCCGTCGGGAGTACCGGCCGGTCGCCCGGTAGCGAGGGCGGCCTCGCTGCGATCGGCGACCATACAGTTTCTCCTTCTCGATGACACCGGCTGTTGACAGTGCCGGACGAACGCTCCTAAGTTAACCACAATTCGCAAAGCCGAACACACAGCCTGCGGCCAGGCCGCATATATATCTGGGGAGCGCCCGATGACCACGAGCACGCCGGGGTACACCGCGATCAGGGACGGGCGCGTCCTGCGCATCACCATCACCAATCCCAAGCGCAAGAACGCGCTCAGCTACGACACCATGGAGGGCCTGGGCGACGCGGTGCTGGCGGCCTCCGCCGATCCGGCCGTGCGGGTCATCGTGCTGACCGGTGAGGGCGGCGACTTCTGCACCGGCGCCGACCTGTCCTCCGCCCCGGAGGAGAAGGCCCGCGGCATCACCCCCGAGATGACCATGGACGTGGCCAACCGCATGATCCGCGCCATCGTGGACGCGCCGATCCCGGTCGTCGCCCGGGTCAAGGGCGCGGCCGCCGGGGTGGGCGTGGCGTTCGCGCTGGCCGCCGATCTCGCCTACGCCGCCGAGGACTCCTACCTGCTGCTGGCCTTCATCAATATCGGCCTGATGCCCGACGGCGGGGCGGCGGCGCTGGTGGCGGCCGCGGCCGGACGTCCGCTGGCCGCCGAGATGGCGCTGCTGGGCGAGCGGCTCCCGGCCCGAAAGGCCCTGGAGCACAGCCTGATCGCGGGCGTGTACTCCGACGAGGAACTGGACGCCACGGTGGAGGCGGTGATCGCCAAGCTGGCGCACGGCCCGCGGCGGGCGCTGGAACTCACCAAGCGCGCCCTCAACGCGGCGGCGCTGACCTCGCTCGAGGCCGCCCTGGACGCCGAGAAGTCCGGCCAGTGCGAACTGCTGGGGTCGGACGATTTCGCCGAGGGCGCGGCGGCCATGCTGCAGAAGCGCAAGGCGGTCTTCGCCGAATAGCGCCGGGCGTCAGCCCTTTCCGGTGGCCGTCAGGTAGATCAGCACCACGTTGAGCGTGGTGATGACGGCGGCCACCAGCCAGGCCAACCCGGTGGTGACGCGGTGATTGACGTTCTCCCCCATGAGTTCCGGGTCGCTGGTGAACCGGACCAGCGGGATGAGCGCGAACGGGATGCCGAACGACAGCACCACCTGCGAGATGATCAGCGCCCGCGTGGGATCGATGCCGACCGCGAGCACCACCAGGGCGGGGATCAGCGTGATCACGCGGCGCACCACCAGTGGAACGTGCCGGTGCAGCAGGCCCTGCATGATCATCGCGCCCGCGTAGGCCCCGACCGAGGTGGACGCCAGCCCGGAGGCGAGCAGTCCGACCGCGAGCAGCAGTCCCGCGACGGGACCGAGCACGTCCTGCACCGCGGCGTGCGCGCCCTCGATGGTGTCGACGCCCTCGCGGCCGCGCAGGGTCTTGGCGGCCATGAGCAACATGGCCAGGTTCACGGTGCCCGCGAGCAGCATGGCGAGGGCGACGTCGTAGCGGGTGATGCGCAGCAGGCGATTTCGGGCCGCGCCGACCTCGGGGTGTCCGTGCCGGTCGCGGGCCATGCCGGAGTGCAGGTAGACCACGTGCGGCATGACGGTCGCGCCGATCATGGCGGCGGCCAGCAGCACGCTGCCGGAGTCGGCGAAGCGGGGCACCAGGCCGCCGACGGTGCCGGACGCGGAGGGCGGTGAGATGACCACGGAGGCAAGGAATCCGATGGCGATGATGCCGAGCAGTCCGGTGATGACGCGTTCGAAGGGCCGCTGCCCGCGATGGTTCTGGATGAGCAGCAGGATCATCGACACGAAGCCGGTGATGATGCCGCCGACCATGAGCGGTAGCCCGAAGAGCAGGTTGAGCGCGATGGCGCCGCCGACGACCTCGGCGAGATCGGTTGCCACCGCGACGGTCTCGGCCTGGGCCCAGTAGCTGAGCCGCACCCAGCGACCGGCCTTGGCGCGCACCACTTCCGGGAGGGAGCGGCCGGTCACCAGGCCGAGTTTCGCGGACAGGAACTGCACCAGCCCGGCCATGATATTGGCCATCACCACGACCCAGACGAGCAGATAGCCGTATTGGGCGCCGGCGCTGATATTGGAGGCGACATTGCCGGGATCGACATAGGCGATCGCGGCGACGAAGGCGGGGCCGAGCAGCACACTGGCCGACCGCGCTCGCTGGAACGGGGTGCTGCTCTTATCGGCCACACTGGTGCTCACAAGATGAGTTTACGGGTTCCCGAACTTTTTGTTTAGCCCTTCCGTGCACCCTGTGACCACAGCCATAACGGCGAACGGCCCGGCACCTTCCGGTGCCGGGCCGTATCACGTTGCGTGCGTGGGTCCCTAGACGCCGAGACCCTGGGCGAGCAGCGGCCACGACGCGATGAACTCGTCGTTCCAGTAGCCCCACGAGTGGGTACCGGTCGGCCGGAAGTTGTAGGTGGCCGGGATGCCCAGCGAGTTCAGCTTGTTCGCGAGGTTGTGGCTGCAGAAGTTGGTGCCCGCCTCGATGACGCCACCGATGATCATCTGGTTGGCCAGGCCGTAGGAGCCGGGCAGCGCGTAGGGGCCGTTGAGGGTGTCGTACTGGCCGGGCAGACCGCTACCGGAGGAGATGTAGAGGTTGATGCCGCGCAGCCTGTCCGCGTTGACGACCGGGTCGTGGGCCGCCCAGTCGGGCGAGTTCGCCGGGCCGTACATGTTCTCCAGCTTGCCGCCGCCCCAGGTCTCGACGGTCAGGCGCATGAACTCCTGGCCCTGCGGGTCGGCCATCTGGGCGCAGCCGGAGTAGGCGGCGACGGACTTGTACAGGTCCGGCTTGGCCTCGGCCAGGGTGAGCACGGTGGTGCCCGAGGTGGAGATGCCGGCGATGGCATTGACGCCGTTGGTGCCGAGCGCGGCGTCGATCAGCGGGGGCAGTTCCTCGCTGAAGAAGGTGGTCCACTTGTTGCGGCCCAGGGTCGGGTCGTCATTGTTCCAGTCCTGGTAGTAGGACCACTTGCCGCCGATGGGCTGGACCACGTTGACGTTCTTGTCGCCGAGGAAGCCGTTGACGATATTGGTCTTCTTCACCCAGGAGGCGTCGTCCTGACCGCCGCCGGCGCCATTGAGCAGGTACAGGGTCGGGCGCGGGACCGAGGTGTCGGCGGGGCGCTGCACATCGACCGGGTAGGTGGCGCTCATGGCCGCGGAGTAGACGTAGAGCCGGATGTTCCGGTCGTCCTTCATCTCGGCCTTGGTGATCTTCGAACCGTCCGCCGACACCGGGTCGGCCAGCAGCTTCTTGCCGTCGATGATCGGGTCAGCGGAGGCGGAACCGCCGCCGACACCGGTCATCAGACCGGTGAGAACCGCTGTGGCGGCGAGGAAGGCGGCGGCTCGCGCCCCGCGCCGGCCGTTCCGGACATGTCGACGAATCAATGTTTCGCACCTTCATCTCGTGTCGTTTGCTGGTCTGAGACCACGCGGTCCGGTATTCCGGTTGTCTCGACCCCCGACAGACCATACGGCTTATCCCATCGCCGCAACAGCCGCAATGTTACGGGCGGGTCGCGGGGGGGGGGGGCGGGTCGACCGCCGCCCACCCAACCAGGAAACAAAAGGGTAAGCAGCAAGAGAAGGAAAGAATTCTTAGGGAGAAGCGCAAAAGACAAACAAAGGA